>MGPK01000034.1:22955-40575 GCA_001795535.1 Deltaproteobacteria bacterium GWA2_54_12 | reverse complement strand
GATAAGCGAAAAACCTCATGTAGACCTTGTGGTGGCGGGACATGTAATCGAGAAACGCGCTCTTTGTCACTACCAGGCATTGCAGATCCTGCACGGCCTCGACATTGGCAGACCTCGGCTTGTCGTCTATTATCGACATCTCGCCGAACATGTCGCCCTCGTTAAGAATGGCAAGCACTATCTCCCGGCCTTCCTCGCCGTACAGCGTCACCTTCACCCTGCCGGATATCATGAAAAAGACCGCGTCCCCGGGGTCGCCTTCGGTTATTATCTGGGTCCCCGCGGGCCAGGTCCTGACCTCAGCCCTTGAGATGAGATCCTTCAGGTAGAAGTCCTCGAGCCCGGTGAAAAGCTGGTTGCGGGCAAGACCTTCCTCCACCTTTTTCAAGTCGTCCTTGACAGTCGTTTCTATCATGTCCCACTCGCCTCTACTTCGTTTACAAGGAGGCTTGGCGCGCCTATGGACCCCATGAACCTCAAGTCGGACGCGCAGGCCCCTACTTTTGAGAAAAGCTCAAGGAGGTTGCCTGCGATTGCCATGCCTCTTACGGGGTAGGCAACAATCCCTCCTTCGACCCAGAAACCGGCGGCGCCCAGGGAAAAATCCCCGTTCACGGTGTTTATGGTGTGCACGCCGAGGAGCTCGGTTATGAAGAGCCCCTTCCCGAGGTCTTTGAGGAGCCCCTCGAAACTTTTCCCGCCCTTTTCTATGTAGATATTATTAAGGCCGACCCCGGGCGTTGACTTGTACCCGCCCCTGGCGGCGTTGCCCGTCGAGACCTTCCCGCTCCTGCCGGCCCAGTAGGTATCATAAAGGAAACCCTGGCATACTCCCTCCAACACAAGAGGAGTCCTGCTTGTGGCCGTGCCCTCGGCGTCATATGCCGAAGTCGCCCAGCCGCCGTTCATTATACCATCATCGAATATATTAAGCACGGGAGAAGCTATTTTCGCCCCCAGCTTGCCTATTAGCATGGATTTGCCCTTTTCGACATTATCGCCAAGAAAGGAGCTGGCCAGCGATTCAAGCAGCTCGCAGGCAACCGTGTTCTCGATTATTGCCGGACACTTGACCGTCTTTATCTCCCTTGCCCCAAGGAGCCTTACCGCGTTCCTGGCAGCGGTCTTCCCAATCCAGGCCGGGTCTATGGCGTCTATCTTGTGTCCCATGCCCATCTCCCAGCCCATCTGCGACTCATTCTTTTCTTCGGCAACCGCCGTGACGCTGCCGGTGAAATATGTAGCCGCATGGGAGACATCGATGCCGCTGGAATTCACTACCCTGTCGGCGGTGACAGACTCTGAATAGGAAGCCTTCCTTATCCTTTTCACCCGGGCGTCAAAGCCCATTGCGGCCTTTTCTATCTCTAAGGCCTTTTTTATCTTCTCTTCTTCAGGGATATTGAGGAACGCGCTGTCGAAAATCCCGAGCCCCTCTTCCGAGCGCATTGGGCCTGGAGAAGGGAATTTCAGGAATTTATCGACGGAAGCCTCAAGGCTTCCAGCCACGGCCTTGGCGGCCATCTCGTCGAGGACCGCGTCATCCAGGACGCTCGAAAAAGCGAAGCCCAGCCTGCCCTTTGATATGGTCCTTATGCCCACGCCCGCGCTCGAGCGCACCTTGAGGGCGTCTACCTCGCCTTCTTTTGCCTCGACCCCGAAGCCCTTCTGGGTGGAAAAATATATTTCAAACGACTCGGCCCTGCCTTCGAGTCCTTTCTGGAGCCTGTCCATAACACGGTTTGCGCCAGCTTCCTTAAGCATGTTTTTCATGCTTGCCTCCTTCAGGAGTATGTTGCCCCTCGATGGCGATTATAACAGCATTCTCGTCACAGTTGGGGAACTTGACGCATTTTATGCAGTCGCCCCATATCTTATGGGGGAGGAGGTCCTTGTTTATGACCTTGAACCTGAGCTTGTTGAAAAAGGCGGTCTGATAGGTCAACGCGAAGACCTTCTTCAAACCCAGCGACCTTGCCTCATCGAGGCACGCAGTCACGAGCTTTGTCCCGATGCCCGCCCTCGTGTGCCCCTCCCTTACGGCAAGCGACCTTATCTCGCCCATGTCTGACGAACAGATATGCAGGGCGCAGGTGCCCACTACAGCGCCATCCGATTCGTACACAAAGAAATCACGGAGGCTGTCGCATATGTCGGTCTCGGCCCTGTGCAGCATTATGCCTTTTTTAGCGAACGCCTCTACTATCTCGTAGATGGCCGGAACATCACCTGAAACTGCTTTTCTCAGCAATTCTAACCCTTGCCCTCCGCCGCGCCCGGCCTCTTGGCGGGCGCTTTCCTTTTGTTTGACAACCCGACTGCGGCCTCGATAAGCTCTGCCGCGTGTTTTCTTGTGGTGTCCGTGACCTTAAGCCCGCCGAGCATCCCGGATATCTCGTTGACCCGCTCGTCCCCGGCCGCCTCCGCTACGGTCGTGACCGTCCTTCCGTTAGCGGTCTTTTTCGAGACTACAAAGTGCCTGTCCGCGAAAGCCGCGACCTGCGGCAGGTGCGTTATGCAGAGCACCTGGCTGCCTTTCGAGACCTCCTTGAGCTTAAGGCCGACGACCTGCGCGATTGAGCCGCTCACGCCGGTGTCTATCTCGTCGAATATGAGAGTCGAGACTTTCCCGGTGGCCATGACGCTTTTCATGGCGAGCATTATCCTTGAAAGCTCGCCTCCAGAGGCTATCCTCGCAAGAGGCTTTAACCCTTCACCCTTGTTGGTGGCGATAAAAAAGCTAACCCTGTCAAAGCCCTTCTCCGTGAGCCTCGGGCCGCCGTCGTGCCCTGCGTCCGCGTCTATGGTCGCTTCAAAGACGACTCCCTTCATTCCCAGAGTCGTCAATTCGCTTTCGATGAGCGACTCAAGCTCGCTCGCGGCGGTCTTGCGGGCCTCGCTGAGATGCACGGCAGCCTCCTCAGCCTTCCCCTTCAAGGACTTGACCCTGGCCTCTACTTCAGCGGCCCTGAACTCTATATTATCGAGGAGGCGCAATTCCGTTTCAAGCGCCTCTTTTTTCGCTATCAGCTCTTCAAGCGTCGCGCCGTGCTTTTTTTTCAGCCTGCCGATAAGGTCGAGCCTGTCGGACGCGGCCTCCAATGCCTCCGGGTCGGCTTCTATCGATGAAGAATAATCCCGCAGGAACGCCCCAGTGTCCTCAAGAGATACCAGACACTCCTCAATTGATTTTGCCGCGCCCGCAAGAACAGGGTCAATTGCTGAAAGGTCTTTCAATGCCTTAGAAATCGACCCGAGCTTTTCGGTTATTGAGCCGGAATCAGAGTAGATGGCCCTTTCAGCGTCTTCAGTCACGGCACCTAGCTTACCGGCGTTCTGGAGGCGCTCCCTGTCTTTTTTCAGGGCCTCTTCCTCTCCTGGCTTCAATGCCGCGTCGCTAAGCTCTTTGAGCTGATAAGCAAGCAAGTCGCGCTTGTCGGCCGCGCTCTTCGAATCCTGCAAAAGCGAGTCAAGCTCCTTCCTCGCTGCCGCGTATTCCTTGTATGCATTGGCCATATGAGAGCGCATGGCGCCAAGCGAGCCGAACGAATCAAGAAGCTCCATGTGCTCTTCCGGTCGGGTCAATGACTGGTGCTCGCTCTGACCGTATATGTCTATGAGCCTCCTGCCGATCTCCGTAAGCGTGACCAGCGTGGCAAGCGCGCCGTTTATGTATATCCTGTTCCTTCCGGCCCGCTGGACGACCCGCTTTATCACAAGCTCGTCGGAAGAGTTGATGCCCGCCTCCGAGAGGACGGAATCGAGACCTTTGGCGCGGCTGGCCGAAACATCGAAAAGAGCCTCGACCTGGGCCTCGTCTTTACCTTCTCTAATAATTTCGTTCGACGCCCTGTCTCCGAGTATGAGCGAGAGGGCGTCCATGATGATGGATTTGCCCGCGCCGGTCTCGCCAGTGAATATGTTGAGGCCGGGCCCGAACCCGATAGCGAGAGAGTCGATTATCGCGAAGTCTTTAATGTTAAGTTCTACGAGCATAGGCGGGCCTGTTGAATGGGTCAATTTACTGGTTATGCAGGCTGCTCAAAAAGGTCCAGATGCCAGGAGTCGAGGAGCGAGTAATGAGGCGTACTCTGTTGTACGCCGCAATGAGCTCGCTTTGAAGCCGACAACGCAGATGGGCATTTTTCAGCAGCCTGGCGGGGCTCAGTTCTTTACGACCTTTACTTCCCACATGAGCCTTTCCCTGAGTATATCAAAATAGCTCTTGCCCTGATATTTGATAAGATAGGCGCTCTCTTCGGCCCTTCTTATCTTTATCACATCCCCGCTCTCCAGCGGCATATCGACCTGTCCGTCGAGGATAAGCTCTATGCCGTGCTGGTCCGGGCTCACCGTGACATCGACGGTCATCCAGTCCGGTATGACGACCGGCCTGTTCGTTAAATTGAACGGGCAGATAGGGGCGACGATTATGGAATGGATAGTGGGGTAGAGTATCGGGCCGTTGGCCGACAGGGAATAAGCTGTTGAGCCAGTCGGGGTGGCGATGATGAGGCCATCGGCCCTGTAGGTATTGACATACTCTTTGTTTATGCGGGTCTCCAGGCGCACGAGCCTGGCGTTGTCGCCCTTTATGACGGCGTCGTTCAGGACCCTGTGGCTGCAAAGGACCTCGTCTTCCCTCGTATGCTCCACATGGAGGAGCATTCTTTCCTCGACCTTGTAGTCATCCTGCATCAACTTCTCGAGGAGCGGGAAGACTTCGGCGACGGTTATCGCGGTAAGAAAGCCCAGACTTCCGAGGTTCACGCCGATGATAGGGACCTTCCGGCCGTTTATGAGCCTGGCGGCGTGTATCATGGTGCCGTCTCCGCCAAGGACCACCATGACATCGATGCACCCGGGCAGGTCTTTGAGGCGCGTTGCCACGGCGTTTTTCACCATCAGCGCGAGCACCTCGTCGGTGAAGACCTTGCCGCCCTTTTCAGTTACCCAGTCGGCAATCTTGTCGGCAAGCGTTATCGCGTCGGGGTTGCTTACTTTTACGACCAGACCGATCCTCTTCAATACTCCTCCAGTGAAAAAAAGCAGGTAAATAATGCTGCCTCTAAAAATTAGTTATTTTTTCTGAGGTCGAGGCAGGGGTGGAAATAAAAAGCGCAGCATATATGATAATATGTGAGCATTTTTATTTACGCCCTAACAAAGAGATCAGGAAAAAGAGCAATTTTTAGAGGCAGCATCACTACCTCTGCGGCTCTATTATAACCTTTATCGACTCCCCTGCCTGTGAGGCCAGGCGGAAACCCTCCGCCGCATCTCCTAAGCCGAGCCTGTGGGTTATCATATCGCTGACATCGACCCTCCTGGCGGCTATGAGGTCGATTGCCATCTGCGTATCGAGCGGCGGGGAGGCGTATGAATTTATTATCGTAATGTTGTCCCGCCAGAGGTCGAAGAGCGGGAACGGATAGGTCCCGCCCGGCTCTTTGGGGGCGAAAAGGATTATCGTGCCGCCCCTGTCGACGCTCTTCAATGCCTGCGCTATCGCCGGGTCGCTCGATGCGCACACTATCACAAGGCCGGGAAGCCTTCCGAGCGCCTCTTTCACGGCGGCCGGGACATCTACCTTGTCGCCCCTGAATACTGCGTCGGCCCCGGATTTTTTCGCGGCCTGGAGCCTGAAATCGTTTATATCTGTCGCGGCTATTTTTCCGGCCCCGAGCGCTCTTGCGAGCTTTATATGGAGAAGGCCTGACATGCCGCTGCCGATGACGAGAACATCAGTGCCCGGAGTGAACCTGGCCATCCTGAACGCACGAATGACGCAGCCCAAGGGCTCGACAAATGTGCCGTCCTCGAAGCTCACCGAGTCAGGAAGGATGAAAGTGCCCCTGTCTACATTTATGGCCGGCACCCTCACGAATTCGCAGAACCCGCCCGGGTCGAAGTTGGTCGTCCGGAGCGTGTCGCATACCGAGTGATTGCCCGCAAGACAGTACCTGCAGGTGTTGCATGGCACATGGTGGGCTACAGTTACCCTGTCCCCGGCCTTGAAGCGCGCAACGCCCTGCCCCACGGCTGTTATGGTGCCTGCTATCTCGTGGCCGAGGACCAGAGGGGCCTTCTTTATCCTGTACCACTCCATGACATCGCTTCCGCAGATGCCGCTGGCCTCTATCTTGACCAGAGCTTCTCCGGCGCCGATGGCAGGGACTGGTTTTTCCTCGACGCGTACGTCTTTATTATTGTAGTAAACGGCCGCCCTCACAGGCTTTCCTCCGGGTTAATTTTACTTCGCGCTGGTGGCCTTCTCGTTGATTAGCGTGTTGAAGAGGTCCCATGCCTTTACCGGGTCGAGGTCCTTGTGGACTATCTCCCTCACAGTCTTTATCATGGCTACCGGGTGCTCGGACTGGAATATGTTCCTGCCCATGTCAACGCCAGCCGCGCCCCTTGAAACGGCGTTATACGCAAGCTCCACGGCTTCCCTTTCGGGTATCTTCTTGCCGCCGGCTATGACGACTGGCACGGGACAGGTCTTCACGACTTTCTCGAAATCTTCACAGTAATAGGTCTTCACGACATGAGCGCCAAGCTCGGCCGCTATCCTGCACGCGAGGCTCAAGTATCTCGCGTCCCTGTTCATATCCTTGCCTACGGCGGTAACCGCAAGCACCGGTATGCCGTACTCCTGCGCCTCGTTTATGAGGTCTGCAAGGCCGAGGAGGGATTTCCTTTCGAGCTCGGAGCCGACGAATATCGACATGGCCACGCCCGAGACGTTCATCCTTATGGCGTCCCTGATGGACACGGTCGTGCCCTCGTCGGCGAGGTTGCCGAGTACGCTCGTGCCGCCGGAGACCCTGAGCATGATGGGCACATCGACGCTTGTGTCGACCGAGCTCCTAAGTACGCCCCTTGTGAGCATCAGGCAGTCCGCGTATTTTACAAGCGGCTCGATTGTCTTAGCCGGGTCCTCAAGGCCGCTCGTGGGCCCCAGAAAATAGCCGTGGTCTACCGCGAGCATGACCGTCCTTCCGGTCTCCGGACGGATAATCCTCGAAAGACGGTTCTTCATCCCCCAATCCATTGTGAACCCTCCCTTTGCGTTTATTTTCAGGCCCGGGCGTTCCCGGACAAAAAACCTTTTAAATCAAGCAGTTCGAGAACCAGAGAACAATGTTTAAACAATAAGTTAGAATAGCAAGGTAGCGCTTTCCAGTCAACTGAAAACAATTACGGGTTTCAGCCCTTCAAGGCTCATACTTTTCCCGGCAATCGTCCGAGCAGAAGTAGACGGTCTTGCTTCCATTTGTCGATTTGACGGCCGCGCTCAGAGGCACATAGCTTCCGCAGACCGGGTCAAGGGCCATCTCTTCAGCCTTCTGGCGCGGGGCGCTTGAGGCCTCTTTCGCGGGAGGAGGAGGCGCAGGGGCCGCCTTTTGCGCGCTTCTACCCTCAAGGCTCTTTTTCAAAGCCCTCACGATGAAAAAGACGGCTATGAGTATGAGGACGCTTTTCACCTGTCACTCCATTTTTCTTATTCCGGATGAATCGAGGCTTTTCGCTATATCAGCCGCGCTTTTGCCGATAACCGGGTGAATAAAATCAGGGGCTATCTCGGCCAGCGGGACCATGACAAAGGCCCTCTCATGCGCCGCAGGATGGGGTATCTTAAGGCCCTTCTCGTCCATGACAAGGCCGCCGTAGAAGATTATGTCGAGGTCTATGACCCTGGGCCCCCAGCGCTCTGTCTCCTGGCGTCCCATCCCGGCCTCAACCGACTTAAGATGGGCAAGAAGGGCAGCGGGCGGCAGTTCAGTCTCGACCCCCATCACGGCGTTCACGAAAGCGGGCTGCTCCTTTATGCCCCAGGGCTCTGTCTCGTAAAAGGAGCTCATGAAAACAAGAGTCGCCTTCACTTCGTCGGCGGCACGAAGAACGGCCTTCTTCACATTGGCGATCCTGTCGCCGAGGTTCGAACCTATCGCAATATACGCTATCATGAAATATCAAAGGGCCTGGACGCCGATGCAGTCCAGGCCCGTCCTGTCGTTTTCTCCCGGCGGCTTATCAGAACTGCAGCTCCAGGGCCTTGAGCCTTTTTTTCATCTCTTCTATTACTCTGTACTCGTCGTCCTTGTTCTTGGCCATGAAAGTGGCCGAGAAACGCAGGTACTGGCCTACATCGTCCCAGGGCACTGTTGAGATATGCGCCTCTTTTATAAAGAACTCGGATACCTCTTCGGCGTTATTGAAGACCGTATTGGTCTTCTGCGCCTTCTTCGGCGCGCCCACATAAAGGTAGAACGAGCCCTTGGGCATCACGGCTGAAAAGCCGCATGCTTGCAGTGCTTCGACCATGAGTTTGAGCCTGCGCTTGTACTTCTCGGATATCTTGTCGGTTATCTCCGGGTGGTCGAGGGCGTGTATGCCAGCCTTCTGTATGGCTATGAACTGCCCTGAGTCGAAGTTGTCCTTCACATGGCCGTAGGCGGCCACTATCTTCTCGTTTCCGGCGACGAAGGCGAGCCTCCAGCCGGTCATGTTGTAGGCCTTTGAGAAGGAGTGTATCTCAATTCCCACATCCTTGGCGCCTTCGACGGAAAGGAAGCTAAGGGGCTTGGAGTCGAATGAGAGCGCCGCGTAGGCCGCGTCATGCACGACGATTATCTGGTTCTTCTTCGCGAACTCAACGACCTTTTTGAAGAACTCCGGCGTTGCAGCTGCACCGGTCGGGTTGTTCGGGTAGTTGATGTACAGGAGCTTTACGCCCTTCAAGTCATCCGGGGTAAGAGCGTCGAGGTCTGGCAGAAAGCCGTTCTCTTCCTTCAACGGGAGATTTACGACCCTTCCGCCGTTCCACTCGGTATGAGTTGCCATAATGGGATAACCGGGCACTGTCATAAGAACGCCGTCGCCGGGGTTTATGAACGCTTCCGGTATCATGGCCAGCGCGGGCTTGGAGCCTATGGAATGGATTATCTCCTTTACCGGGTCTATGCCTGGCACGCCGTAGATTTTCTCAAGGTACCTTGCGGCGGCTTCCTTCAATTCAGCTATGCCGTTGTCAGAGTAGCCCCTGTTCTCGGGTTTGGCGCATTCGAGCTTTAAGGCTTCGACCACGAGAGGAAATGCCATCTCGTCTGGCTCTCCGACGCCGAAATCGAGGAGCTCGGTCATGGGCGAGTTTTTCTTCGCCTCGGCCTTCGCCCTCTTTATCTTCTCGAACTTGTAGATCTTCTGGCTTTTCCCGAAAAGGCTGCCGCCTATTCTATCGGCGAACAGACCCTGTATATAATCTTCTGACATCTGTATCAAAATCCTCCTTGCTGTAGCTGAATGGGGATGGATATATTAAAACAAAACAGGCCTCAATTCAACTATCAAGAATGGGTATGCCAGCCTGGGCCCCGTCGCGTAAGCGGCGGGCAAGGCTGGCAAATAAAATGAATTTTCCGTACCATCAAAATTCTCCGTCATTTATGGCGGAGAATTTTAATCAAGCCAGAGCTTTCTTGACGCCTTTCCGTCAACGACCCTGTTCTTGAGGCCCCCTATTCCTTCTATCCTTACCTCGACAATGTCCCCGGGCCTCATCTTGCCTATGCCGGACGGCGTGCCGGTCGTGATTATATCTCCCGGCAGAAGCGTCATCACATGCGAGACGAAGCTTACGAGCTGAAAAACGTTGAAAATCATGTCCTTAGTCGATGTGTTCTGCTTCAACTGGCCATTCAGGTATGTCTGGATAGTCGCGTCAAGCGGGTCGAGCCCCGTCTCTATGGAGGGGCCAATGGGCGCGAAAGTATCAAAGCCCTTTGCCCTGGTGTACTGGATGTCCTTGCCCTGGAGGTCACGGGCTGTAACATCGTTAACGCAGGTATACCCGAGGATATATTCCGCGGCGCCCGATACCTGAACCTCTTTGGCGGCCTTACCGATGACGACGCCAAGCTCTCCTTCGTAATCAACGCGGTGCGACATGTGACCCGGGTAGACTATCTCGTCCTCAGGGCCGATTACAGCCGTAGAGGGCTTTATGAATATCATCGGTTCTTCCGGCAGAGGCTTGCCGAACTCGGCCGCATGCGCCTTGTAGTTGAGCCCGATGGCGACTATCTTTGAAGGCAGGACAGGGGCCAGGAGCTTTACTTTGTCGAGCTTATGCTCCGTGCCCTTCTTGACTTCTCCAGAGAAGCCCGCGGCAAAAGGGTCGTCCTTTATCTCAAAAACCGAATCTCCCTCGATGACTCCGAAGGATATTTTTTCAGACCCCTTGAACCTGCAGAGCTTCACTTACTTTCTCCTTTTAGCAGAAGCCACGGCCTTCGGCTTGGCGGCCTTATCGACCATGGCCTTTATTTTGAGCCTCAGGGCGTTTATCTTGATAAAGCCCTCGGCGTCCTTCTGGTCATATACGGTGTCCTCTTCAAAGGTGGCGAAGTCCGGGTGGTAAAGGGACTGCTCGGCCTTCCTTCCGGCAACGATTGAATTGCCCTTGTAGAGCTTCATCCTGGCAACTCCCGTGACGCCGGAGGTGGCCGAGTCAATAAGCGACTGGAGCGCGATCCTCTCGGGCGAGAACCAGTAGCCGTTGTAGACGAGCGTTGAGTACTTCTGTGACATGCTGTCGCGAAGGTGTAAAAGCTCCCTGTCCATGGTCAGCGACTCCACGGCCCTTCTCGCGCCGTGGAGTATGGTCCCGCCCGGGGTCTCGTAGACGCCCCTTGACTTCATGCCGACATAGCGGTTTTCGACCATGTCCATCCTGCCCACGCCGTTGGCTCCGCCGACCTTGTTCAGGTGGGCGAGGAGGTTGGCAGGCGAAAGCCTCTTGCCGTCGACCGAAACAGGATTCCCGTTCTCAAAACCTATCTCAATATAAGTTGCCCTGTTCGGGGCCTTTTCAGGAGATACGCTCATTGTGTACATGTCAGCGGTCGGCTCTGCCCAGGGGTCTTCCAGAACGCCGCCCTCGAAGCTTATGTGAAAGAGGTTCGCATCCGAGCTGTAGGGTTTTTTCTTGGTGACCGGCACAGGTATGCCGTGCTTTTTGGCATAGGCCACGAGGTCCGCCCTGCCCTTCATGTCCCATATCCTCCAGGGCGCGATGACTTTTATGTGCGGGTTCATGGAATAATAGGCAAGCTCGAACCTCACCTGGTCGTTGCCCTTGCCAGTCGCGCCGTGAGAGACCGCGTCGCACTTCTCTTTTGCGGCAATCTCCATCTGCGCTTTCGCTATAAGGGGCCTTGCTATAGAGGTGCCCAGAAGATATGTGCCTTCATACACGGAAGAAGCCCTGAGCATCGGGAAAACGAAGTCCTTTACGAACTCTTCCCTTAAATCTTCTATGTAGACTTTCGAAGCGCCTGTCGCGAGCGCCTTTTTCCTTATCGCGTCTATCTCGACATCACCCTGTCCGATATCAGCTGAGAAGGCCACGACCTCGCAGCCGTAGGTCTCGATGAGCCACTTCATTATGACCGAGGTATCGAGCCCCCCGGAGTATGCTAAAGAAACCCTTTTTACGCTCTTGGACATGAAAAGCTCCTTCAGTTTATTCTAACGGTTTGCTAAAATTCAGATTTCGGTCAGGCTGTTCAAAAAGCTCCGTATGCAAGGCGTCGAGGAGCGAGGAATGAGGCGTACTTTGTTTGTACGCCGCAGTGAACTCGCGACGAAGATAACGAAGCAGATGGATTTTTTTAACAGCCTGCTATGCCGTAACGAGCAGCCGCTCTAGTATCGCCTTCTGTATGTGGAGCCTGTTCTCGGCCTCGTCCCATATGGCAGACTGCGGCCCTTCCATGACCTCTTCTGTTATTTCTTCGCCCCTGTGCGCGGGCAGGCAGTGGAGGACAATGGCGTCTTTTTTCGCGAGCCCCAGGAGCCTGGAGTTTATCTGGAAGCCGTCAAATGCTTTTCTTCTGGCCTCTGCCTCTTCTTCCTGGCCCATGGACGCCCAGACATCGGTGTTGAGTACATCCGCTCCTGTCGCGGCATCCTCGACGCTCTCAGTAACCCTTATCCTGGGGTTGGCCTCCGTCGCCTTTTTGAGTATTGCCTCATGCGGCCAATAGCCCTTGGGGCAAGCGAGAACAAGCTCGAAGCCAAGGACCATTGCGGCCTCTATCCATGAATTGGCCATATTGTTGCCGTCGCCTATCCAGCAGACCTTAGCGCCCTCGTAGCCGCCCTTTTTCTCGATGATGGTCAGCACATCGGCCAGTACCTGACACGGATGGTGAAGGTCGGTAAGACCGTTAATAACTGGAACGGTCGAATACTTCGCGTACTCTTCTATTATCTCGTGGCCGAAAGTGCGGATTACGATGCCGTCGACATACCTCGACATGACGCGGGCCGTGTCCTTTATAGGCTCGCCACGGCCTATCTGGGAGTCCCTCTGGCTTATGAAGATGGCGTCACCGCCGAGCTGGTACATGGCCGTCTCAAATGAAACGCGCGTCCTTGTCGAAGACTTCTCGAATATGAGGCCAAGCGTTTTGCCGCGCAGCGGATTGTGCGGTATCCCCATCTTGTGACGGGACTTGCCGACCGCGGCCATCTCAAGGAGTTTATCTACTTCCTGCTTCGTAAGTTCAGCTATCGTAAGGAGGTGCATTTATCCGAGTTCTCCGTTTTCTTTATCGCCTGAAATTCTTTCAAACCCGTCCTGCCGCGGCCTCAAGCACAGGCACAAGCGTGGACAACATCTCGTCAACTTCCTTTTCCGTCACTATGAGGGCCGGTATGAACCGGAGGACCTTGTCCCCCACACAATTAAGAAGAAGGCCTTTGGACAGGCACTCTTTCACGATATCGCCGCCCTTTATCCCTTCGGCCAGCTCCATGCCGAGTATGAGCCCCTTGCCCCTTACCTCTTTTATAAAAGGATATTTGCCCTTCAATTCATTGAGCTTGCCTTCGAGGTACGCGCCGACTTTTTTGCAGTTATCAAGCACCCCTTCTTCAATGACAGCCTTGAGAGCGGCGATTCCGGCGGCTGTGGCAAGCGGGTTTCCGCCGAATGTGGAAGCGTGGGTTCCCGGCACAAAGGCCGAGGCGACATCTTCAGTCGCCACCATCGCGCCTATCGCGACCCCACCGGCGAGCCCCTTGGCAAGGGTCATTATATCGGGTGTGACTCCGAAGTTCTCATAAGCGAAGAGCGTGCCTGTGCGGCCCACTCCCACCTGTACTTCATCGAACATAAGGAGCACGCCAGCTTTTGTGCAGGCTTCACGGAGTTCCTTCATGTACTGGACGGAAGGGACATTGACCCCGCCCTCGCCCTGTATCGGCTCTATCATCACGGCGGCGGTCGAGCTGTTTATCAGCCTTTTAGCTGCCTCTATGTCGTTGAAAGGCACATGGATGAACTTTTCAAGCAAAGGCTCGAAACCGGCCTGGTACTTCTTCTGGCCGGTCGCGGCCAGTGCCGCCATCGTGCGGCCATGGAATGACTGCTCCATTGTGAGCACCTGATAACGCGCCTCGCCTCTGTTGCTGAAATACTTTCTCGCCAGCTTTATCGCTGCTTCGTTGGCCTCTGCACCGGAGTTGCAGAAAAACACCCTATCGCCGAATGAGTTTTCAGTCAGCATCTTCGCCAAAAGTGACTGCGTCTCGATATGGTAGAGGTTCGACACATGGATGAGCGTTTCAGCCTGCTCTTTTATGGCCGCCACGACCTTCGGGTGGCAGTGCCCCAGGTTGCAGACAGCAAGGCCAGAGACGAAATCAAGGTACTCGCGGCCATCAGCGTCCCATACCCTCGTGCCCTTGCCGCGCACTATCGCTATAGGAAACCTGCCGTAGGTATTCGCGACATGTTTCGATGTGAGGCCTGTTATCTCAGCGTTAGTCAATTCTGTTGCCCTCTCTTTAGATGGTGCTTCTAAAAATTAGATATTTTTTTCCGAGGTCGAGGAAAAATAGCAATTTTATAATTACTTTTTGAGTCCTATCGCCGTGCCTACGCCTGAATCCGTAAACACTTCGAGAAGGACCGCGTGCTCGACCCTGCCGTCTATGATGTGCGCCCTGTTCACGCCGGAGGCAACGGCCTCCATGCAGCACTGGAGCTTGGGTATCATGCCGCCCACGGCAATTTTTTTCGTTATGAGCGAGCGCGCCTCGGAAAGCGTCAACGCTGAAATAAGCTTCTTGTTCTTGTCGAGCACCCCGGCAACATCGGTAAGGAGGATGAGCTTTTCGGCCTTCAACGCTATCGCTATCTTTCCCGCGACAGTGTCGGCGTTTATGTTGTAGCTCGCGCTCTCGTCCCCGCCGCCTACCGGCGCGATGACCGGGATGAAGTCGTTCTGCTCAAGGGTGCGGATGACGGCAGGGTCTATGGACTCGACTTCGCCTACATAGCCCATTTCCTCGCCCTTTATCTGCATCCTCTTGGCCTTGATGAGCCCGCCGTCCTTGCCGCCCAGGCCCACGGCCCTTCCGCCAAAGTGGTTTATGAGCCCCACTATCTCTTTATTTATCTTGCCGACAAGGACCATCTCGACGACATCCATGGTCTCATTGTCCGTGACCCTTATGCCTTTTACGAACCTCGACTCTTTGCCGAGCTTCGCCAGAAGACCGCCGATCTGCGGCCCGCCGCCGTGGACGATGACCGGGTTAATGCCCACATACTTCATGAGCACGATGTCCCTGGCGAAGTCCTTTTTCAGCTCGTCGTCGACCATCGCGTGGCCGCCGTACTTAATGACAATGGTCTTATTGAAGAACTTCCTTATGTACGGGAGGGACTCAAATAGCGTTCTTATTTTTTCAATGTCTTTCTGCACTTTTGCTCCATAAAAAATACCGTGGCGTCTGGCCCGCCACGGCCTTTTAGAAGATTTTTTCAGTGTTATGGCTACCCCTGAAAATTAAATATTTTTTCCGAGGTCGAGGAAAAGTGGAAGTAAAAAGCGGAGCATATATGACAATATGTGAGCATTTTTACTTCCGCTCTGACAAAGAGAACGGGAAAAATAGCAATTTTTAGAGAATATATCTCGACAAGTCCTCGTCTTTCACGATTTCGGAGAGTCTTTTAGTTACATACTCTCTGTCTATAACGACCTTCTTTTCGACCATGTCCGGGGCGTCAAACGATATCTCGTCAAAGACCCTTTCCATTACCGTGTGGAGCCTTCTGGCGCCGATGTTCTCCATCCTGTCGTTGACTATCGTCGCGATGGAAGCAATCTCCCTTACCCCGTCGTCGGTGTAGCTGACATCGATGCCCTCGGTCTCGAGAAGGGCCTGGTACTGCTTTAAAAGGGCGTTTTCCGGCTCTGTCAGTATGCGGATGAAGTCGTCCTCGCCGAGCGGTTCGAGCTCGACCCTGATGGGGAAGCGGCCCTGAAACTCGGGTATGAGGTCAGAGGGCTTTGCCACATGGAACGCGCCTGAGGCGATAAAGAGTATGTGGTCGGTCTTGACCATGCCGTACTTCGTATTCACCGTCGAGCCTTCGACTATTGGCAAAAGGTCCCTCTGGACGCCTTCTCTTGAGACATCCGGGCTCGCCCCGGACTGGCGTCCCGCTATCTTGTCTATCTCGTCAATGAAGACTATGCCGGACTGCTCGACCCTCTCGACCGCCTCGTGCTGGACTTTCTCCATGTCGATGAGGCGCTGCGTCTCTTCCTGGATGAGTATCTCGTATGCCTCGGGCACTCGGACTTTGCGCTTCCTCGTCTTCTTGGGGAAGATATTGGAGAACATGTCCTTGAGGTTCATGTCCATCTCTTCGACGCCTCCAGAGGAGAGTATCTCGATGGACGGCATCTTCTGCTGCTCGGTCGTCTCGACCTCTATGGTCTTGTCGTCGAGCTTGCCTTCCCTGAAAAGGGCCCGGAGCTTTTCCCTTGTGGACTTCTGGAGCTCGCGCTCTTTGGCGATCCTCTCCTGGTCCTGAGCCTGGAACGGGGCCGAGGTCACGGGCGGAAGCAGGTAATCGAGCACCCTCTCTTCTGCCATGTCCTTTGCCTTGACCCTGACCCTGATCTTCTCTTCGTCCTTGACCATCTTCACGGCCAGCTCGGTCAAGTCCCTTATTATGCTCTCAACATCGCGTCCCACATAGCCCACTTCCGTGAACTTGCTGGCCTCGACCTTTATGAACGGGGCCTGGGCGAGCTTGGCGAGCCTTCTGGATATCTCGGTCTTGCCGACGCCCGTTGGGCCGATCATTATTATGTTCTTGGGATAGATCTCTTCCTTGAGCCCGGCATGGACCTGCTGGCGCCTCCAGCGGTTTCTTAGCGCTATGGCGACGGCCCTCTTTGCCTGCCTCTGCCCGATTATGTACTTGTCGAGCTCAGAGACTATTTCCCTTGGAGTAAAACTCTTCATGTTTTTATCGTCCCCTTCGTCAGGAAAGTTCCTCGACGGAGATGCTGTCGTTGGTATAAATGCATATCTCTGCGGCGGCCTTCAAGGCCTCTTCGGCTATTGTCCTGGCGTCGAGGTCCGTATGCCTGAGCAGCATCTTCGCTGCCGCAAGGGCAAAAGCCCCACCTGAGCCTATGGCGGCGATGCCTTCTTCGGGCTCGATGACATCTCCGTTGCCGGATATTATGAAAGTGTGCTCCCTGTCGGCCACGATGAGAAGGGCCTCGAGCTTCCTCAGTATGCGGTCGGTCCGCCAGTCTTTGGCCAGTTCGATGACTGCCTTTGTTATGTTGCCCCTCGTGGACTCCAGCTTGGCGTCGAACTTGTCGAACAGGGTCATGGCGTCTGCCGTGGAGCCCGCAAACCCGGCTATCACCCTGCCCTCGAGCATGCGGCGCACCTTGACCGCGCCCTTTTTCATGACCGTGCTGCCGAGAGTTACCTGGCCGTCGCCCGCTATGGCGACCTTGCCGTTCCTGCGTATGGATATTATGGTCGTGCCGTGGAATGTAATGCCTGACAAAAGCTCACCTCATTTTTTTTTAGCCCTCGGGTGGGCGCTGTCGTAAGCTTCCATCATCTTCTGAATGCCGACTTTCGTGTACCTCTGCGTAGTCGAGAGCTTCGCGTGGCCTAAAAGCTCCTGGATGGACCTCAAGTCAGCCCCGGCGTCAAGCAGGTGCGTAGCGAAAGAATGCCTCAACGCGTGCGGAGTGGGGTCTTTTGTAATACCGCTCGAGGCCGTATAAATCTTCACGAGCCGCTGGATTGTCCTCGGGGTAATCCTGCCTTGCCCCTTGCCGACAAAGACCGGCCCGTGGCTCCTGCCGCCTATGTAAGCCCTGAGCGAACTTTTGGCGTAATCACCGAGATAAGCTATGCGTTCCTTGCCGCCCTTGCCGAGCACCTTCAAAGTGCCATTTGTCAGGTCGATGTCTTTCATGTCGAGCCCGGTAAGCTCGGAAACCCTTATTCCTGACGAATAAAGGACCTCCAGTATGGCGAGGTCCCTCAAAGCGTTCCTGTTATCGCCCGCCCCCTCTTTTTTCAGGGCAGGGGCCTCTACGAGGCTTTTTGCCTCCTCGCCGGTAAGCACGGCAGGGAGGTACTTTTCGGCTTTCGGGGTAGCGACCAGCTCCGCCGGGTTGGAAGCCGCCAGGCCTTTCCTTATTAGAAATCTGAAAAATGACCTTATGGCGGAAAGCTTCCTTGCTATCGACACCTTCCGGCATTCGCCGTGAAG
>MGPK01000034.1:2762-22936 GCA_001795535.1 Deltaproteobacteria bacterium GWA2_54_12 | reverse complement strand
CCCCACCTGCCTTCTTCCTTCAGGAATTCATAGAATTGCCTGAGGTCGCTTTCGTACCCGTCCCTTGTGTGAAGGGAGAAATTCCTCTCCACCGCCAGGTAGTCCATGAACTCACATACGCGGGCGGGGAACACGGCCAAATCCTGGCCTGTAGAGCCATTTTTTTCAGGCATAATCCGGTAGTATCAAAAATTGCTTATAACACCAAAACCTGAAAGCTGCAACAAAAAACAGCTATTTTATGATGTCGCCGATGCGTCCGAACCTGACCCAGTTGCTGTCCCTGTCCCAGGACCAGTATATCATTATGGCCTTGCCTTTTATGTCCTCGATCGGCACCGGCCCCCACCACCTCGAATCGTAGCTGTTGTCGCGGTTGTCGCCCATCGCGAAGACAGTGCCGACTGGTACCGTGTACGGGCCGAATCTGATATTCTTTTCTACTTCTTCACCGTACTTGCTGCCCTTGTTCACGCCAAACGACTCATCCCACTTCTCGCCGTTTATATATATTTTTTTGTCCCGTACCTCGACCTTGTCTCCGGGCAGTCCCACGATCCTCTTTATGTAGTCCTTTGACCTGTCGCCGGGGAAGCGGAAGACCGCAACATCTCCCCTTTCTATCTCCCCCCAGGCCGGAACGAGCCTGGTCTCAAGGAAAGGCACTTCAGACCCCATGACCTTGACCGTCGCGGGCCTTGGCACCTGCAGACCGTAGGAGAACTTGCTCACTATTATGTGGTCCCCTATGAGGAGCGTATCCTCCATCGAACCGGAAGGTATCTTGAACGCCTGTATGAAAAAGGTCCTTATGAGGAGCGCCAGCACGAGGGCGACTATTACGGCCTCGGCTATCTCCCTGAAGTGGCCCTTTTTGGCCTTCTCCTGCTTTTTTGCTTTTTCGTCTGTCGTCATATTTTTAGCTTACCTTTAGGACTGCAAGGAAGGCTTCCTGGGGCAACTCCACCCTGCCGACCTGCTTCATCCTCTTTTTTCCTTCCTTCTGTTTTTCCAGAAGCTTTCTTTTCCTTGAGATGTCTCCGCCGTAACACTTGGCCGTGACATTCTTCCTCAAGGCCTTTATGGTCTCCCTGGCAATGATCTTGGTGCCTATGGCGGCCTGTATGATGACTTCGAACATCTGCCTGGGGATTATCTCTTTCATCTTCTCGGCCAATTCCTTGCCCCTGGAGAACGCCCTTTCCCTTGGCACGATCAAGGAGAGCGCGTCAACACCCTCGCCGTTTATCAGTATGTCGAGCTTCACGAGGTCGGACTTCCTGAAGTCAAGGTACTCGTAGTCCATCGAGGCGTAGCCTTTGGTCAAGGTCTTGAGCTTGTCGTAGAAATCCAGGACTATCTCGTTTAAGGGTATCTCGTAGGTGACCATGACCCTCGTGGTGCTGACGAACTTTATCTCTTTCTGTATGCCCCTTTTGCCTTCGCAAAGTCCGAGCACGGCCCCGAGATACTCCGACGGCATGTGCAAGGTAGCGTCGATGAAAGGCTCTTCTATCATATCTATGTACTGCGGGGTAGGCAGCTCGGACGGGTTTTCCACCATCAGCACTTCGCCGTCGGTCTTGGTGACCCTGTAGGCGACCGTCGGGGCTGTCGTGATGAGCGAAAGATTATATTCCCTCTCCAGCCTCTCCTGGATTATCTCCATGTGAAACAGGCCCAGGAAGCCGCACCTGAAACCGAAGCCCAGCGCAAGGGATGTCTCGGGGTCGTAGGTGAACGACGAGTCATTGAGCCGAAGCTTCTGGACCGCCTCTTTCAAGTCCTCGTACTGCGACGAATCGACCGGGTAAAGGCCGCTGAATACCATGGACTTGGCAGGCTTATAGCCCGGAAGGGGCTCTGCCGTAGGATTGGTAGCGTCGGTTATGGTATCGCCAACGCTCGTGTCCCTCACCTCTTTTATTCCTGCTATGACGAAACCGACTTCGCCGGGGCCGAGCTCGCCTATCTCCTTGGGGCCCGGCGTGAATACGCCGACCTTGTCAACATCGAATTCCTTGCCGTTCGCCATGAAGCGCAGGCGCGTGCCCTTTTTTATGACCCCGTCCATGACCCTTATCTGGACGACGACGCCCTGGTAGGTGTCGTACCAGCAGTCAAAGACAAGCGCCTTCAGTGGCTTATTAATGTCTCCCTTTGGGGGAGGTATGCGCTTCACTATGGCCTCCAGCACATCCTTTATGCCTATGCCAGCCTTGGCGCTCGTGAGGACGGCTTCGGATGCGTCTATGCCGCATATCTCTTCTATCTCTTCTTTTATCCTCTCCGGCTCGGCTGAGGGAAGGTCTATCTTGTTCAAGACCGGGAAGATATCAAGGCCTACATCAACAGCCGTATACAGGTGCGCGAGCGTCTGCGCCTCGACGCCCTGGGAGGCGTCCACGATAAGGAGCGCGCCCTCGCAGGCCGTCAGCGACCTGGAGACCTCGTAGCTGAAGTCAACGTGCCCGGGCGTGTCTATGAGGTTTAATATGTAGGTGTTCCCGTCGTCGGCCTTATAGGTGAGCCTCGCGGTCTGCGCCTTGATGGTGATGCCGCGCTCCCGTTCGAGGTCCATCTTGTCGAGGAACTGGTCCATCATCTCCCTTTTGGTGATGGTCCCGGTATATTCAAGGAGCCTGTCCGAAAGGGTGGACTTGCCGTGGTCTATATGCGCTATGATGGAAAAATTGCGGATTTTCTGTACGTCTGTGGCCACTTTACCCCTTAATCCTCATGTTTGGAAAGTCCTGTCGTAACATAACATTTTAAATAAACGGAGAGGCTTTGTCAAAAGAAAACCCCAGCCTCAAAAAGGCCGGGGTTTCACGGGAAAATCACGATTTTTTAAGGCCGGTAGCGGAATCTACCCAGTTCAGGTAATCGACATGGCCAGCCTTGATGTCAACGGCTATGACCTCAGGCACCTCATAACTGTGCAGCTGGAGTATCCTGGCCTTCAACTCCTCGAAGAGCCCGGCCCTGGTCTTCATTATGCAGAGCACCTCGTCTTCATCGTACCTCTCGCCCTTCCATATGTATATCGACCGCAAGCCGGGAACTATGTTGCAGCAGGCGGCCAGCCCTTCATTCACGACCGCGTCAGCTAGCTCAACGGCCGCGTCAATATCTGTGACGGTAGTGAACACGACTATGTGCCCGTCCATGCGAAAACCTCCTTTTCGGGGGTCTGGAATAAAGAGGAACGCTAACAGATTTGGGGGGATAAAGCAATACAACCGTCGGCCTGGAAATTATGATGGCCGTGTCTGTCATTCTGAGCGCAGCGAAGAATCTCGTCTATATTGCGTCAGGGTTACGAGAATCGGACACGGTCACGCCAGCAACTTTTTCAAATCCTCAATCATCCTGTGCCTGTGCGTCGCTCCCCAGTAGACCCGTTCACACGCCGGGCATATTGAGAATTCATTTTGCGTGCTGAAGACGAAGGGCGGGACCTTCTCTTTGACCGATTGCTTGTCGATGCGCTCAAGAAGAGCGTTGCATCGCAGGCACCTCGTGAGGAGTTTTTCCTTTTCCATTGGGAACAGGGCCGCGACCTGTTTGAGCTGACCGCTTAAATCTTCGCTTTCGATGAATACCGCGCGCCCCTTTGCGAGCCGCCGCTTCATCAGGAGAGTATCTTTCGTGAGAACGACCCTGCCCTCTTCGGCGGCCTTCAACAGGAGCTCCGTGTCGTCTATATGCGCCTCGTACAAAACATCATAGCCAAGCGTCCTCATCCACCTGGCGAGCGTGCCGAGCATCGCGTCAGCGAAGAACTTTTTTTCCAAAAGGGCTCCGTTATATTTGTTTCATCCCCCTTTCCTAAAGGGGGACTGAGGGGGATTAATTCAGCCTGAAGATAATCTCCCCCAGCCCCTCTTTAACAAAGAGGGGAGAAGAACAAATCCTTCGCTTCGCTCAGAATGATTTAAAACATAAAAAGGCCGCCCTTATGGGACGGCCTCCCTCTATTTTCCTTTCAGACTGCCTCTAAAAATTAGCTATTTTTTCTGAAGTCAAGGAAGGGCGGAAATAAAAAGCGCAGCATATATGAGAATATGTGAGCATTTTTATTTACGCCCTGACGCAGAGGTCAGGAAAAAGAGCAATTTTTACCCGAAGAATATCTGGGCCGTCCTCAGCATCTCCAGGTCTACGGTCTTCAGCTTGGAAGTGGCCTCATGCAATGACACATCAACTATCTTGTTCCCCTGGAGGGCGACCATCCTGCCGTAGATGCCCTGGTCGAGCATCTCAATGGCTTTTATGCCGAACCTCGTGGCGAGCACGCGGTCGTATGCAGTAGGCGTCCCGCCCCTCTGGAGATGCCCGAGCACGACGAAACGGGATTCGACATTGAGCCTCTTTTCTATCTCACTAGCGAGAAACTCGCCAACTCCACCGAGCTTGACATGGCCGAACGCGTCGAGTTCTTTATCCTTTGTTATCATGCCCGGGGCTTCCTTGGGGTAGGCCCCCTCGGCCGCCACGACGAGGCTGAAATATTTTCCGGCCTCTCTCCTTTTTTTTATGTAGCCGCAGACCTCGTCGATGTCAAAGGGCTGCTCCGGGATGAGGATAACATCCGCGCCGCCGGCAAGGCCGCCGTAGACGGCTATCCATCCGGCGTGCCTGCCCATCACCTCGACCACCATTACCCTCTGGTGCGCCTCGGTAGTTGAATGGAGCCTGTCCAAAGCCCATGTCACTATGCTGACGGCGGTGTCGAAGCCGAAAGTGAAGTCCGTGCCCGATAGGTCGTTGTCAATGGTCTTTGGCACGCCTACCGTCTTTATGCCCCTGTCGTGGAGCTTCGAGGCAACGCTCAGGGTGTCGTCGCCGCCGATGCAGACAAGCGCGTCGAGCTTCAACTCGTTTATGTTCATTATGAGCTTCTCGGCGTCTTTCTCGTTCTTGAAGGGGTTTGTCCTGGAGGTGCCGAGTATAGTGCCGCCAAGAGGCAGGAGGCCAGAGACGGAACCGGGCCCCAGCTTCACGGTCTTAAGGTCTAAAAGGCCCCGCCAGCCCTCTTTTATGCCGGTGAACTCGTGGCCGAGCTGAAGGCCCCTTTTCACGACCGCCCTTATGACGGCGTTGAGCCCGGGGCAGTCTCCGCCGCCGGTAAGGATACCGATATTCATCTATTCACCCCCAAAAAGTAAAATTGCTATTTTTCCTGACCTTAAGCGTCAGGGCGTAAATAAAAATGCTCACATATTACTCATATATGCTGCGCTTTGTATTTCCGCCCTTCCTTGACTTCAGAAAAAATATCTAATTTTTATCTGCGTAATCAAGCGGCCGGTAAGCTCGCGGTGAAAGTGGAGCCCTCTCCATGCACGCTCAAGACCTCGAGCGTGCCGCCATGCGCCTCGGCTATCTCCTTGCAGATGGACAGGCCGAGGCCCGCGCCGCCGACCTCTCTGGTGCGCGCCTTGTCAACCCTGTAGAACCTGTCGAATATGTACGGCAGGTCCTCAGGCGAGATACCGACCCCTGTATCCTTCACCCTGAAGATTACCGTCTGGCCGTCCTGGCCGAGGCGAAGCTCAACCTTGCCTCCCCGGGGCGTATACTTGATGGCGTTGTCTATGAGGTTATATATGAGCTGGGAAAGCCTTACCTGGTCGCCCAGGACCATAACCGGCCTATTCTCAAGTATATCCAACTGGACTGCGCTGTCAAAGGCGAGCCTCTTGAAATGCTCGTGCCTGTCGGCAAGGACCTTGTCGAGGCGCACCGGCTCTTTCGCTAGCGCGCCTTTTTCGACATCCATTTTCGCGAGGTCCAAAAGGCTCTTTACTATGTAGCTCATGCGGTCTATCTCCTCCAAGCTCGAGGAGAGAACCTCTTTCATGTACTGAACATCGTCCTTTGACCTGAGGGCCATCTCTATTTCGCCCTTCAATATTGTAAGAGGCGTCTTGAGCTCATGGGAAGCGTCCCCTGTGAACTGCCTTATCTGCTGGAAAGACTTCTCGAGCCTCTCGATCATCTCGTTCATGGTCGCGGCAAGCCTTCCGATCTCGTCCTGCGGGACATCGGCCCGTATCCTCTCGTCGAGGTTTTCCGCAGTTATCTTGCGCGCCGTGTCAGTTATCTCGGCTACCGGCCTCAATGCCTTCCTGGCCAGAAACCACCCCACTGCCCCGGCCACGACGACGCAAGCGAGTATGCCCGGCAAAAGGATGTACGCCAAGAGATGGAATATCTCATCCATGCCTTCAAAGGACGAGCCGACCTGCACTATGGCTATGAGCTTGCCGTCGAGTATGATGGGTTTCGTTACTACGCGCAGCGGATACTTGCCTACGGTCTTCACGACCTCATAGATGGTGGCCCCTTCTATGGCGGCGCGGTAGGTCAGAGGCGGGACGGTCATGCTGAAGCCCTCAAGGTTCGAAGACTTGGCTATTACGCCGCCGTGGGGCTCGAGGACCTGAATGTAGCTCCCCGCGGTCCTCACGCCGAAGTACCTCTCGAGCATTATGTCGAAGTCCCTGGGGATGAATATCTGCCCGGAAGGCCTAATGACGGTATGGACCATCATGTCGGCAACCGAAATTATCTGGTTGTCGATGCGGTAGATGAATATCTTGAGGAGGGAGTACGAAAATATCGCGCCGAAAGCCAGGAGGCTTACGAACAGGAGCGTCGTATACCAGAAGGTGAGCCTTGTCCTTATCGAAAATGCCATGAACGGATTCTTTCGCGGGCTTACGGCGGCCCTATTCGCCCAGAGCCTTCAACCTGGCTAGGGACTTGATTATTATCTCCTTCCTCTTTATCTCGATAACGCCTTCCTCCTTGAAGCTCTTCAGTAGCCTTATGGAGGTCTCCTGGGTTATGCCCAGGAGCTCTGCGATCTCGAGCCTCGAGAGGGTCAGGTTGAGCTTTACTCCTCCGCCGTCCACCTTTTCGCCATACTGCGCCGCGAGCGTATAGAGGAGGTGGGCGAGCTTTTCCCTGGCGTTCAGGAGACCGAGATAGCCTATCCTCTCATAGGCGCTGTTCAGCTCCCTGCCAAGGGAAAGGATGAGCTTTCTCGCTATGCCTGGCTCGTTTTCGAGTATCTTGAAGAAGGAGTGCCTTTCTATGTAGCACAGCTCGCAGTCTTCCATCGCGACGGCGGTGTTCTTATAGTTGCGGCCGTTATAAAAGACCTCGAAGCCCAGAAGGTCGCCGGGGTTCATTATGTTTATTATCTGCTCCTTGCCGGTCGAAGACGACCTCACGACTTTCACCCTGCCCGTGCGTATTATGTAAAGCCCGGAGCAATCGTCGCCTTCCATGAAGACTATCTCGCGCTTCTTGTGGTGGTTTATTACGACCGCCTCCTTGAAGGCGTCAAGCTGCGCGTCGTTAAGCCCGGTGAAAAGCGTGTTCTCTTTTATATGGCATCTGCAGAGTGAACAGACGGATTCCTTGTCAGCAATTATTGACATTCATGTCTCCCGCATTTTTCTCAATCAAGACTCGCGACGCCGCCGGAAAGCGCGCCAAAGGGGAAGCCTCCCCTGTAAGGCACGATGGCCACGCTTACATCCCTTACGCCCTTTATCTCTCTTATGAGGTCGACAACCTCATCGTTTTCAAGGGGCGCTCCGGTTTTCCAATCGATAGTCTGGACCTTCATGAGGACCCTCCTGGGCTCTCCTATCGTGTTGGCCGCGTCAGCTACCATCCTGGCTATCATGTCCCTTATCTCCAAACCGTCCTTTTGAAGCTCCTGGCCCATCTGCCTGTGATAGGCCATTATGGAATAGTAATCAAAGTCGGCATTAAGCGCCTCGTTTATGTCCTGGGACAGCCACGCCAGAGCGTAGGGCGGGTTTGTGACGCTCTCGTACATGAGGTTGATGGCGAACATGGCTTCGGGCCTTTTGCGCTTGACCGTGTGCATGAGCCTCTCGGCTATTGCCACAAGTCTCCTGTTCTTCCAGGAAGACCACTTCCAGAAAAGCTTTGTGTAATGCACCTGACCGGCTATGGCGCCCCGGACATACAGCGACTCGGGGTCGAGCGTCATGCCGGTGTCCCTTGAAAACGCCGCCATGGCAGCCTTGCCAAAGCCCTCGTTATGCCTCAATACGAGATCGTCCTGAAAAAGGACGCCGTCTATGTCATACGCGGCAAGGTCCGAGTAGAGCGCTTCAAGCCTTTTGACTGCATCATCGCTGAAAAGGTCGAGCCCTTTGCAAATGCCATACTTCCTTTCGGAAAGGTCGTATGAAGCGCAAGCGCTCTGCCCTTCAATGCCGTAATCAGCGTACCTGGTAGTCATCCAGGCGAATACCTTTATCCCGTTCCTGTGGGCTATCTCAAGTACATTTGGCAGTATGTCATCGACCACAGGGGCATTGAGGGTTTTGAAATAAACGCCCCTGTCGGCACCCTGCTTTGCCACAGGGTAGAACCTGTCGCCCCTGTTGTGAAAGACCCTCAGTATGACAGTATCTACGCCTGAACTCTTTAAAGCCTTTATCTCGCTTTCAACCTCGGCGTAAGTCCTGCCCTCAAAGAACATGACCTGCACGGCCCTGAGGCCCGGCCTCATCTCCCTCAAACGCTCTGGCAAAGGCTGCGGGATATACTTTTTCCCTCTCTCCCTCGCCTCCTGTATCTTTACCTCGGCAACGACTGAAAAAGGGCTGTCCTGAAAATTCGAGATGAAGAGCCTGAACTGTGTCTCGGCTTCCGCGTACCTGCCCGAATAAAGATAGGACTCGCCCATCTTGAACTGGGCCTCTGAGATGAGCGGGCTTGCCGGGAAGCTTTCTATGAGCCTTGAAAACTCCTTTGCGGCGGCCCTGTAATCGCCCTCATCCATGAGGAACCTGGCATAGTTGAACTGCCCGAGGTCGGTGTAATAGGGGCTCAGCTGGTCCGCGCGAGCCCCCATCGGGAGCGCGAGCACAAGCCATAACGCTAAAGCCGCTGCCGGGAATGCAAACAGGCCTTTAAGAAAGCCGCCCCGTTTTCCGTAAATACCCGTTTTCATTATACCAAATACCCCGTTATGCCCATAGCGGAAAAATTTAAAAAAACTTCGCTATCGCCTCTTTTATGGTGGAAACGCCTTCCAGGGCCATGCCTCCAGCGGCTTTCAAACCCTTCAGGTTGTCCTTGGGCATTATGCACCGCTTGAAGCCGAGCTTGGCGGCCTCCCTGACTCTCGGCTCGACCTGGCTTATGGCCCTCACCTCTCCGGCAAGCCCGACCTCCCCGAAAATCACGGTAGACGCGTCTATGGGCTTATCCAGGCAGTTCGAGGTTATGGCCGCGAGCACGCCAAGGTCTATGGCAGGCTCTTCTAACCTCATGCCGCCCGCGACCTTAAGGAATATGTCGCGGTTGGCAAGCTGTATGCCAGCTTTTTTCTCAAGGACGGCGGCCAGCAGGATGACCTTGTTGTAATCAACGCCGACGACCGTCCTCCTCGGCACGCCGAAAAGCGTCGGACACACGAGCGACTGCACTTCTACAAGTATCGTCCTGGTGCCTTCGAGACTTGAGACAACAGCGGAGCCGGAAGCGCCCTCCGGCCTTTCGGCAAGGAATATCTCGGAGGGGTTCGTGACCTCGCGGAGCCCCTCCTCCTTCATCTCGAAGACGCCTATCTCCATGACCGAGCCGAAGCGGTTTTTCACGGCCCTCAATATCCTGAAGGCGTGTCCCCTTTCGCCCTCGAAATAAAGGACAGTATCGACCATGTGCTCCAGGACTTTGGGCCCGGCGATGGCCCCGTCCTTGGTGACATGCCCCACCAGAAAGACAGGGACATCCATCGCCTTCGCGTTGGATACGAGTTTCGCGGATATCTCCCGGACCTGGCTTACGCTTCCCGGGGAAGATTCGAGGGCTTCGGAGCAGATGGTCTGGACGGAATCTATGACGAGGACGCCGGGGTTTATCTCCCTTACCGTGTCCAGTATGCGCTCAAGGGAAGTCTCGGCGTACACCAGCAGCCCCTCTGAGATGGCCCCGAGCCGTTCTCCGCGAAGCCTTATCTGGCGCATGGACTCTTCGCCCGTTACATACAGGACCTTGCGGGTTTTGGCGAGCTCGCCCATCGCCTGCAGCAGAAGGGTCGATTTTCCTATGCCCGGGTCTCCGCCAATAAGTACCGCCGAGCCGGGCACAAGCCCGCCGCCCAAAACCCTGTCGAGTTCTGATATGTTTGTAGAGACCCTGTCCTCTTCGGCCATGTTGAGGGTAGATATTGGCCTGGGAGGCGTGGAAGGGCCGATCGATGCGCCTGAGGACTTCCTTTCAGGGGCGACCCTTTCTTCGACAAAGGTGTTCCAGCCGCCGCAGTCAGGGCATTTGCCGAGCCATTTATGCGAATTATTTCCGCAGCCCTGGCATGCGTAAATTGTCTTTGTCCGTGCCATGGATTTCCGCTCAACTCCGGGGATTAAAATGCGCTGAATCAGTGAGGCGTTTACAGATTGACAAAGACGGCAGTTTTGTTATCATATTTTCTATGTCAGACCGGCGGAAACTAAGGAAATGTCTGTAGAAATCGCAAATTACGCTTCCATACTAATTGAACTCGCCAAGGCTGTCAAGATGCATAATTTCTACCCTGAGGGCCATCCTTCTCTTGACAGCGCGCTCACGAAGGCCTATCTCCAGTTGAAAAAATGCATTGACCTCCAGGGAGAGATCAAGTGGCGCCTCGACCAGAAGGGCTTCTATGACGGCAAGACCCCTGTAGCGCCCGGCAACGCCGAAGGCGCGGCTCTTGCCAAGAGGCTTTTTTTCAGGAAGATCAAGGAACTTACTTTCACGCCATCGGTTTCAATGCACGACCTCAGGGTCCTGCTGTCCATCATCAAAGCGGAGCCAGAAGAGGTAGCGGCAAAGGGCGGCGTCGAGGTGATGTTCGCCACTCTTGATGTTGAAGGCATCCTGCTGAACGAGCTCCGCTACGAAGACCTCAGGAGGCTCAAGGCCGAGCTCCAGAGACAAAAAGAAGAGGAAGAGAGAGCTGCGGCAGAGGCCAGGAAACAGGAAGAAGATGCCGCAGGCGCCTCATCAGCTGCCCAGGAAGAGGAGCCCAAAGACAAGCCCGATGAGGAGAGTAACGACACCTCCCTCAAGGAGCTTCTGGGCCGCGCCACGAAAGAAAGCGACCTCCTCAAATACAACGACCTTGCCGTGAGGATAAGGGAGAAACTCGACCCCCTGCTCGCGGAAAAAGATATCGAGAGGGTTTATCCCGCTCTAATGACCTTCTACGCCCACGCGGTGCCCTCCTCAGGAAAAACCGACGGCATACGCGCCACAGCGCTTGAAAAGCTCAAGAGCCTGCTCACGAGTGACATCCTTGCCTACCTCGCGGTCAAGGCCGGGGCAAAGGAGAACCAGCAGAGGGGAGCCACCCAGAGCATACTGGTCTACTCAGGCGACCCCGGAGCCGAAGCTCTGCTGGACGCCATCATAGAAGCCCCTGAGGCGGCCACCAGACGCCACCTCTTCAACGCCCTCGTGCGTTTCGGCAGCCGCCTCCGTCCGCTTGCCGAGGCCCGTCTTGGGCACCCGGCGTGGTTCGTATGCAGGCAGATGGTCTCTTTGCTTGGAGATGTCGGCGGCCAGGAGGCCCTCCCGGCGCTCGAGGCCGCGTACAGGCACGAGGAGCCGCGGGTCAAAAAAGAAGTGATGAAGAGCCTCGTGAAGATAGGCACGCCGAGGGCTGCCGCGTTCCTCATTGAAAAGCTCCGCGAGGAAGACCCCTCTCTCATGGCCCAGGCGATCATCTCGCTGGGCATGCTGAAAGACCCGGCCTCTATTGAGCCGCTTGCCGAAATTGCCTCAAAGCGCGAGAACTTCTCCGACCTGATGGAATCACAGAAAGAGGCGGTAAAGGCGCTCGGCATAATCGGCGACGGCAAGGCAGTGCCGCATCTCGTGAAGATACTTTTCAGAAAAGTCTGGTTCGGGAGAAAGGCTAACGACGAACTGCGCCTTCTGGCCGCGCTCTCGCTCGGCATGATAGGCACCCCGGAGGCGTTAAAAGCCGTCAGGGAAGCATCCTCCTGGGCGGCCGGGGAGCTGCAAACGGCTTGCAAACGAGTGCTCGATGGGAGGGAGAAGACCACATGAACGGACCCGATAGCAGGGAACTGATATTAAAGAACATAAACGCCGCTCTGAAGAGCAGGAAACTCTACCCTCCGGGGCATCCGGCCATCGCCGCGCCAGTGAACAAGACGCATTCGCTCCTCACGGAAGAGCTCAAGAGCATGAACAACCTCGCCATGGCCATCGTCAACGAGACGCTTGTGTTCGAAGACGACATGGTGCCTGACGGCGAAAAGCTCTATCCGGACCTCATCCAGTACATGACCGAAAAGAGCGTGGACGCCATTATCTTCGAGAAGGGCTTCTCCAACAAAGAACTCGCGGACACCTTCGAGATACTAGCCGGCGCTCAAGTCTTTCAGGGCCAGGAGCTCCAGAAGGAACTCCATTCACGGGGGATACTGCGAATCACTCTGAAGGCAATGCCGACCGGCAAAAGAAATGTCCTGGAGATATACAACGGCGCGGTCGAGATAATACAGAATGTGATGGGCGAAGTGCGCATGGGGAAAATTCCCAAGGCCGGGCCCATAAGCGACATCGTAAGCGAGATGACCGAATCAGTCTTCTCCGACCCGCACGCCATGCTCGGCCTCACGATGATTAAAAACTACGACAACTACCTGTACAACCACTCGGTGAATGTCTCCATCATGGCCTTGTCGCTCGGCAAGGCAATGGGCCTCAGCGAAGCCGAGCTGCACGCAGTGGGCGTGGGAGCCCTCCTTCATGACATCGGCAAGACCGGCGTCTCGGAGCAGATAATAAGAAAGCCCGGGGGCCTCAGCTCTGAGGAGTGGGACAAGATAAAACAGCACCCCCAGCTCGGCTCCAACATCATAAAAAGAATGGAAGGCATGGACGAGACAATAGGCCGCCTGATATACGAGCACCACATAAAATTCGACCACTCGGGTTACCCCGAGACTGTCGACAGTCTCCACCCATTGAGCCAGGTCTTGACGATATGCGACGCCTACGACGCGCTGACGACGCTCCGAGTATACCAGAAGCCGCATGATCCGGTCGAGGCCATAAAGGTCATGAGCAACTTCTCGGGCAGGCACTTCAACCCTGACATGCTCAAGGCGTTCATGAACATGATGGGCCTTTACCCGGTCGGCACGATGGTCCGCCTGACGAACGGAGAGATCGGCATAGTGACAAGGCTCAACGATGGCACGCCTGAGAAGCCTGTCGTGAAGATCCTTTACGGCGAGGACGGCGCTGAGGTCTCCAGCCCATTCGAGGCCGATCTGAGGTTCGACGGAAGCAGGGAGATAGTCACGAATGTGAACCCGGCCACGACCACCACCGACCTGGGCGCGTTCTTTGAAAAGGAAGCGGCGGGTTAATAGGACTCTTCTGAATGGATGAAATGAGAAAAGGCAAGCCGTGTGGCTTGCCTTTTTTATTTTCAGCGGTTGGTGAAAATCTTTTTGAGAGAATCTTTTTGTAAAAAAGTTATCTCAAACTCTTTCCAAAAACTTTCAGTTCTTCCTGAGGACACCCCCGTTTGGGGGTGCTCTCAGGAACTTAAAGTCTTTGAAGGGGGTCTGGGGGAAACCTTTCTACAGAAAGTTTCCCCCATGAAGTTTTCAGCGGTCAGCTGTCCATAGTGCCAAGGCCCTTAAGGGCTATGGCCTTCATCCTGGGGTTGCCTTTAGCCGCGAAGTATACAAAGGCCTCTTCCGCCCTCTTGTCTCCTATATTCGCCACGGCTTCGAGCGCGCGTTCTACGACGCCCGGGTCCTGGTGCTTTAGCATCTGCATGAAAGGCCCGAGGAGGCGCGGGTCTTTAAAGGTCGAAAGCGCTTCTATGGCAGCCCTCGCGACTATGGGGCTCGTGTCCTTGAGGCTTTCCACGAGCTGGGGAAGGGTTGCCGGGTCGCCGAGATTGCCGAGCGCCCTCACCCCCGCGGCCCTTATGTCCTCCACAGGGTCTTTGAGCGTCTTCGCGAGTACTTCGGCCACACGCGGCCCACGAAGGTCTGAAAGGGCGTAGATTACCTTTATCTTTTCAAGCATCTCGCCTGTGGCGATCTTTTGCGCCAGCGCGTCTATCCGCTCCCGGGCCTGAAGCTTTTCCAGGGCATCGGCAGCGGCCTTTTTTACCTGGCTGTCGGCGTCTTTAAGAGCGCCGAGCAATATTTCCCTGCGTTTGCTCATTTTTGTATCTATAACAGAAAAAGCCTCAATTTGCAAGAGTCTCAGTCCACGACAGGATGGCTTCCACGGCCTTCTTCGACTGCTTGGTCCTCCTGTCCTTGCCTTTTTCCGGCGGCAGAAGGCCCATGTTCGCGTTCATTGGCGTGAACGGCCCTTGAGCACCAGATATGTGCCTCATGAGCGCGCCTGTGATGGTTGCCTCAGGCGGGCAGACGGGGCTTTGGCTTCTCGCGAGCCTCAATGCGTTTATCCCGGCAAGTATACCAGAGGCGGCAGACTCGCAATAGCCCTCAACGCCTGTTATCTGCCCGGCGAAGAAGATGGACGGGTCTGAGCGAAGCTGCTGGGCTTCCGTCAATAATCGTGGAGAGTCGATATAGCTGTTCCTGTGCAGCTTGCCGAGCCTGGCGAACTCGGCCCTTTTAAGGGCCGGTATCATGGGGAATATTCTTTTCTGCTCGGTGAAGGTGAGCCTCGTCTGGAAGCCGACGATATTGTAGAGGGTGTCTTCCCTGTTCTCCCGCCTGAGCTGTATTACCGCGAAAGGTCTTTTCCCGGTACGCGGGTCAGTGAGCCCGACCGGCCTCATCGGGCCGAACAGAAGCGTCTGAGGCCCGCGCTGGGCCATGACCTCGATGGGCATGCAGGCTTCAAAGCTCTTCATGTCCTCGAACTCACGGGCCCTGGCCGTATCGGCCTTTATGAGCTCATTGTAGAACGCCTCGTACTCTTCCCTGGTCATCGGGCAGTTGATATAGTCGTCCCCTCCCTTGCCGTACCTCGACGCGCTGAACGCGCTGTCCATGTCGATGGATTCCTTGTACACGATTGGCGCTACCGCGTCGTAGAAGTTAAGGCTTTGAATCCCTATGAGGGACTGTATCGAAACCGCGAGAGCGTCGGAGGTAAGCGGGCCTGAGGCTATGACAAGAGGTCTTACGGCCGGGATTTCCGCAATCTCGCCCCTTATGACCTCGACACCGGCTTGTTCAAGAGCGGACATGATAAAGGCCGAGAAAGCGGCCCTGTCAACGGCAAGCGTGCCGCCCGCCGGGACGCGGGTTGCCTCGGCGGCCTTGACCACGAGCGACCCCATGGCGCGCATCTCCTCTTTCAGCACGCCGGAGGCGTTCTCAAGGCTTTCCGATTTAAGCGAGTTGCTGCATACAAGCTCTGCAAGGGCATCGGTTGTATGCGCCGGGCTGAGCTTCACCGGCTTCATCTCAAGTATCACGGCTTGTCCGCCCCTGCCTGCCACCTGCCACGCGGCCTCGCACCCGGCAAGCCCGCCTCCGATAATCGTCACTTTTTCAGACATCTCACTCCGAAGAAAAAATTTTTTATAGTATATCCGGGCGGCCTGACCAGCGCGGGCCAGCCGCCTTGCGTAAACGCTTTTTTTATGATAGGTTCAGAAAATGAGCAAAATGGTCAGAGCGCACCTTATAATCGAGGGGCTTGTCCAGGGCGTCTCCTTCCGCGCGTCCGCCGTTGAGGCGGCCAAAACAGCAGGCGTCGTCGGCTGGGTCAGGAACAACCCGAACGGAGCGGTCGAGGCCGTGCTCGAAGGCGAAGAGGAGAAGGTAAATCGGCTTATCAAGTGGTGCCGCACCGGCCCTCCGATGGCCAGGGTCGAGAAGGTCAATCTCAGCTGGGAACCATTCAAAAACGAGTTCGACGACTTCACGGCCATGACGCGCTATACCGCGTACTGATATGAAAAAAACCCGTATCCTATTTTTACTCCTTGCGGCAGTCCTGCTCACTTCCTGCCACCCGAAACCAAAACTGGCCTATCTCGTGCCTGATACCCAAGGGCTTGCGGGCTATAAGGCGAGAGGCTCTGAAAGCATCTTTGAAAACAAGGCGCTTTTGGCGTCGGCAAGGCAGGTCAGGAAGGGCGAGGTCTCAAACCCGTTTCTCGCTTCTCTTCTGGAAAAGGACTTCGTGATCATATCCATGAAAATTGAGAACAGGTCAGTGTCGAAAGCCATCTACAAGCCCAACTACACGGCCCTGGTAAATGCCGTCGACTACTTGAAGCCGCTCGACTATACCGACCTTTACGAACTCGACGGTGAAGCCGCTGACAGCCTTAAAGGCAAATTCTACGACCTCGACACGACCATCCCTCCCGGAGGGAGCGTGGCAGGTCTCCTCATTTTCACCCCGGTTTCAAAAGAAGCGAAAAAAGCCGCCGTCCAGATCAATGAGTTCTATATAGGCACACAGACCATGACTTTTTCGCTGCCGTTTCAGTTGAAAGCGACACCCTAACAGAACAATAAACTCTTATCAGCTGTCAGGTTGCTCAAAAAGTTCCAGATGCGAGGAGTCAAGAAGCGAGGAATAAGGCGTACTTTGTTGTACGCCGCAATTACAAGCTTTGAAGACTCCAAAAGCAGATGGGACTTTTTCAGCGACCTGCTAAGGGGTATATTCTTTAACTTTTTCGGTCGTCCTATTGACGACCTTTTTTGTCTTCTCGACCGTCTTCCCGACAGATTCCTTTGCTGCCCCGGCCTTCTCCTTCACGGTCTCAGCTGTCTCCTTTACCGTCTCGGCCGCCTCTTCGGTGGTATGCTTCAGGCCCTTTTCATACTTCTCGAGCCTCTGGCCAGCTTCTTCCGTTTTGGCCCCGAATATCTGCATGTACTTCGGGCCGCCCAGGTACAGAAAGGCCGCCAGCGCCAGTATTCCTATGAGAACGCCTAATATGAATTTTATCATCTCAGCTCCTTTTCTTTCAGCCTTTCCTTTATCAGAAGCGCTTCCTTGTAGACCTCCGACCTGGGTATCCCGGAGTCAGCCGCAACGGCCTTTACAGCGTCATTGAGTTTCGCGCCCGATGCCAAAAGTTCTTCAAGCCGCGCTCTGTAATCGAACGGTTCTTTCTCTTCTTCCGTCCTCAGGATGAGCGTGACCTCGCCCTTTATCTCTTCAGGGATATGACCGAGCAGCTCGCTTACTTTTCCCCTCATTATCTCTTCATGCAGCTTCGTAAGCTCCCTGCCGATTACGACATGGATATCTCCGAGCGTCTCCAAGACCAGTTCAAGAGAACGCCGGAGCCTTCTGGGGGATTCGTAGAATATCGTGGTTGCCGCCCCGCCTTTGAGGCCCTGGAGAAGGCGCTTCAACTCGCCTTCTTTCGAGGGCAGAAAACCCTTAAAGGTAAACTCGTCCGTCGGAAGGCCAGAAACGCTCACGAGAGAAATTATGGCCGACGCGCCCGGCACCGGTACTATTCTTATTCCCTTTTCCACGGCAAGGCCCACGAGCCTGTAGCCGGGGTCGGATATGCCCGGGGTGCCGGCGTCAGACACGAGCGCGACATCAATACCCGAAAGGAGCTTTTCAACGATGTGCCCCGACTTCTCCCTTTCGTTATGCTCGTGGTAACTGGTAAGGGAAGAGTCTATACCGAAATGCGTGAGGAGCTTTTTCGTGTGCCTCGTGTCCTCGGCGGCAATAAGGCCCGCTTCTTTCAATACGCGCACCGCCCTTATGGTCATGTCCTCGAGGTTTCCGATAGGAGTGGCGACAACAAAAAGAGTGCCGGTTTTCATTTGCGCCTCTCAAATACGAGGGCCGAAAGGAATGTGAACAGGATTGCGAAAGCGGCTATGTACGCAATGTCCAGGGCCATGGGGAACTCTGCCACCAGAGCGCCGTGGCCCGGAAGCAGGATGTGCTTGAACGAATCGACTCCGTAGCACAGGGGGTTGATGTAAGCGAAAATCTTTATGTACGAAGGCAGCGAGCCGACCGGATAGAGCGCGCCCGAAAGAAAGAACATGGGCAGCACTATGAAGTTCATTATGACATTGAATCCTTCAAGAGAGGTGAGGAACGAGGCCACGAAAAGTCCCATTGCCGTTATCGCGAGGGCCACGAGGAATATGAGAAAGACCATGGCGATGAAATCAAAAAAACCGATATGCAGGCTTAAAAATGGCGCGACAATAAGAAGCGCCGCTCCCTGAAAAACCGACAGGGCCGTGCCTGAAAGGAGCTTTCCGAATACTATCGTCACCCTCGATACCGGAGCAACAAGCATCTCGCGGAGGAAACCGAACTCCCTGTCCCAGACGACCGAGATGGTCGAGAATATCGAGCTGAAAAGTATCGTCATGCCCACTATGCCGGGCAGTATGAACTGGATGTACTGCACTCCGTCTTCATTTGTGTCGATGAGCCTGGTAAAGCCCGAGCCCACGATAAAGAGCCAGATAAGAGGCCTTGCGGCGGTGACGATAAGCCTGCCCCTCTGGCGGAAGAACCTCTTGAACTCGCGAAGAGTTATGACATAGATAGCTTTATATGAGAACATAACCTTCCAGATGGTGATGGTGTTGTTAGGCTGCCTCTAAAAATTAGATATTTTTTCTAAGGTCAAGGAAGGGCGGAAATAAAAAGCGCAGCATATATGACAATATGTGAGCATTTTTGTTTACGCCCTGACACAGAGATCAGGAAAAAGAGCAATTTTTAGAGGCCGCCTCACGGCCTCATCCTCGGGGCCGGGCCCTCGTCCCTCATTTCCCTGCCGGTGAGGTTTATGAATACATCCTCAAGGCTCGGCCTCTTGAGGTTCACGGAGCTTATACCGACCTCAAGTTTCTCGAAAAGCCTCGGGATGAACTTCTCTCCTGATTCGACAAGGAGTGCAAGCCCGCCCTCTATCGTCCTCGGCTTCAGTCCGAATTTGGCCTCTATCTCGATGGCGGCCCTTTCGTTGTCAGAGGTCTTGAGGTAAATGGTGTCTCCGCGCAGGGCCTTTTTCAATTCCTCTGGCCTGTCGCAGGCTATTATTTTACCACGGTCTATGATGGCTATCCTGTCGCAGACCTCGGCCTCCTCCATGTAATGGGTCGTCATGAAGACGGTGTTGCCCTCGCTCTTTTTAAGCTTCTGTATGAACTCCCAGACATGGCTCCTTGTCTGCGGGTCGAGGCCTAAAGTCGGCTCGTCCAGAAACAGCACCTTGGGCCGGTGGAGAAGGCCGCGCGCTATCTCGAGCCTTCTTTTCATGCCGCCGGAGAATTTTTTTACAATGTCGTTTTTCCTGTCGGCAAGGCCCACGACTTCGAGTATCTCACTTATCCTATCTTCGGTAAGCCTCTTTTCCATGTTGTACATGTAGCAGTGAAACTTGAGGTTCTCGTAAGCAGTAAGCTCGTTGTCGAGCGTGACCTCCTGAAAAACGAGCCCGATGGACTGGCGCACCTTGTGCGGCTCCCTCTTGCAGTCAAAGCCGTTCACCAGCGCGAGGCCTGAGTCAAAGCCCAGTAGCGTGCAGAGGATATTGATGGTCGTCGTCTTGCCCGCGCCATTGGGGCCGAGAAAGCCGAAGTTCTCCCCTTCCTTTACCTCGAAGGAGACGCCTTTGACGGCTTCGTTGCCGTTGTACTTCTTTATTAGGTTTTCGACCTGGATTATTGGCATATGGTTAATTGGACAACCGGGCGATTATAACATAAATACCGGGGGGGTTTGCAAAGACATAGCTGCAATAAGGCGTAGGTTGGGTTAGCGAAGCGTAACCCAACAAACATTTCTCTGAAAGGTGAGCAGATTTCATATTCACCCTCTCCCCTTGTGGGAGAGGGCAGGGAGAGGGGGTCGAAATGTTTTTTTTCAGCCGCAGGCCTTTATTGAAAAGCTGAAGACGGAGCCCTTGCCCGGCCTGCTCTCCACATTGAGCCTGCCGTTGTGCCCCTGTATGATGTGCTTCACTATCGCCAGCCCCAGGCCCGTGCCGCCGAGTTCGCGGCTCCTGGCCTTGTCCACCCTGTAGAACCGCTCAAATATTCGCGATATGTCGTCGGCAGGTATGCCGATGCCCGTATCTCCGACATCCACGCGGACATTCCCTGATTCCATGCAGGCTTTGACATTTACGCTGC
>MGPK01000034.1:0-2614 GCA_001795535.1 Deltaproteobacteria bacterium GWA2_54_12 | reverse complement strand
GTCGATGACGCGCAAAAACTCGGCGAGCGTATCCCTGTCGTCCATGCCGCCGTCAAGCAGGGTTTCCGAGTAGCCTTTGATCGACGCAAGAGGAGTGCGCAGTTCATGCGAGACATTCGCTACGAAGTCCCTCTTTATCGTCTCGACCCTTTTTTCTTCGGTTATATCCTCAAAAAAAAGTATGAGGCTGAAGTCAGCCTTGTCTTTAATGGGGACTATATGGACGCTGAAAAATCTCGTGCCCTCGGCTATCTCGATGTCCTCGGAGGCCCCTCCCCGTTTTTTCAGGAAGGCCTCGACAGACTTCAGTAGCCGTTCGCTTTTTACGCACTCGGAGACGCTCTTGCCTTCGACCCCGCCATCCACCGGGAAAGACTTGATGAAAAACGGGTTGGCGTACAGCGCCGAGCCGTTCTTGTCCAAAACGACGACGCCTGTGTGCATCTCGCGGGCTATGGTCTCGAGGATAAGGTTCTTGCCCAACTCAGCCCTCCTTGAACCTGTAGCCCACGCCCCTTACGGTCTCGATGTAATCGCCTGCCGCCCCTAACTTCGAGCGGAGCCTTCTTACATGGGTGTCTACGGTCCTCGGTATTACGAAACAGTCGCGGCCCCAGGCGCGGTCAAGGAGGTTGTCCCTCGTGAGGACGCGCCCCTTTGCCTGCATGAGCTCGGTCAAGAGCCTGAACTCGGTGGACGAAAGCTCAACGGGCTTGCCTGAAACCGACACCTTGTGGCGGGAGAGGTCGACGGAAAGCTCATTGAAGGAAACAGCCGCCTCGACAGGCTCGGGCCGCTCCGCGGTCCTTTTGAGGACGGCCTTTACCCGAAGTATAAGCTCCCTGGGGCTGAACGGTTTTGTGATGTAGTCTTCCGCGCCGAGCTCAAAGCCGACTATCTTGTCGACCTCTTCGCCTTTGGCGGTAAGCATAATGACGGGGATGGATGCGGTGGCTTCCATCGATTTCAGCCTCCTCAGGACTTCAGTGCCTTCCATGTCCGGGAGCATGATATCGAGGAGCACGAGGTCCGGCTTGTGAGCCTTCGCGGCCTCTATGGCCTCCGGGCCGTCCTTGGCTAAAATGGCCTGAAAACCGGAGCGTTTGAGATTGTACTCGAGGAGGTTAAGTATATCCGGTTCGTCGTCAACTACGAGGATCCTGGCCTGCTGCGCCTTCTGCAACTATTAGCTCCTTGACCCTGCGTTCTATGTCGTCCCGGACGCGCTCCATCACTGCCCAGGGCCGCCCCAGCGGGTCTTCTATCTTCCAATCGTACTTTTTGCCCTTGAAGTCAACAGGGCAGAGCTGGTCAGCCGAGCAACAACCCATCGTGACCACGACATCGGCCCACTGAAGCATATCGCAGGTGAGCTGGTCAGAGGTCTGGCCGGAGATGTCTATGCCGATCTCCTTCATGGCCTCGATGGTGCTCCTGTTGACCGAGCCTGAAGCCGAAGTCCCGGCGCTCCTGACCTCTATCTTATCTTTTCCGTAGTGCTTCGCGAAACCCTCTGCCATCTGGCTCCGGCAGGTGTTGCCTACGCACACGAACAATATCTTTGTTGCCATTGAAACTTCTCTCAGACGATATTTAATATTATATTCTATCATTTTTACCACACGCATTAAACAGTTGGCAACAGTTTAATGCGGACAGGACAGCGCCGGTCAACGATAAGAAGGCAAAAAAAAGGGGCGGCTGAATGCCGCCCCTCTGTGTATGGTTATGCAGATATGGAAACTCCGATTTCAGGCTGCTCAAAAAGCTCCAGATGCAAGACGTCGAGGAGCGAGGCATGAGGCATACTCTTTTGTACGCCGCAATGACGAGCGACGCTGACAACGACGCAGATGGACTTTTTCAGCTGCCTGAGGCTTACCAGACGCCGGTGGTAAGATACTCATGTATCGAATCCGCGGCCTTCCTGCCGTCTCCCATCGCGAGTATGACGGTGGCTCCGCCCCTTACTATGTCGCCGCCAGAGAAGACGCCCTTCTTGCTCGTCCTTCCAGTGTCCTGGTCGACCGTTATGTTGCCCCACTTGTTCACCTTGATATCAGGCGTGGTCTGGGGAATGAGCGGGTTTGCGCCGTTGCCGATGGCGACTATGGCTACATCGCATTCCAGTGTGAACTCAGAGCCGGGCATCTCGACCGGCCTTCTCCTGCCGGACTCGTCAGGGGCGCCAAGCTCCATCTTCACGCACTCCACGGCCTTGAGCCTTCCCTCTTCGTCTCCGATGAACCTCTTGGGGTTGGTGAGGAGCTGGAACTTCACCCCCTCCTGCTCGCCGTGATGTATCTCTTCTTTCCTCGCGGGCAGTTCATCCTTTGAGCGCCTGTAGACTATCGAGACCTCTTCGGGGCAGAGCCTCATAGCCGTTCTCGCGGAGTCCATGGCGGTGTTGCCGCCGCCAAAGACAGCGATCTTCCTGCCCCTTATGATGGGGGTGTCGTACTCGGGGAACATGTAGGCCTTCATCAGGTTTACCCTGGTGAGGTACTCGTTGGCCGAATAGACTCCGGCGAGGTTCTCTCCGGGTATGTTCATGAAGTTCGGCAGACCCGCGCCCGAACCTACAAATACCGCTTCATAGCCTGTCGAAAGGAGT
>MGPK01000033.1:37908-42196 GCA_001795535.1 Deltaproteobacteria bacterium GWA2_54_12 | reverse complement strand
AGGAGGAGAATCCAGAAGCCAGTTCTCTTCATCGATTGCCTCCTTAAAGTGGTGTTTTTCCCAGTATTTCAAATTTTGGGGGTGATAGTAGTGTCGATTATAGCCTTTTTTATGTACTTACTGTCAAGATAAAAATTGTTTAATCCCGGGCTCTATTGATTTGAAAAGGTCAACAGGATATGATATAAATGCAAATCTCTTTTATTTACGGCAGGTTGTAAGAACGGCCAGCGGAATTATTTTTACTGCCTCTGGCATCTGAGTCATAGAAAATGGTTTGCCGCTAAACATATAAACGGTTGAAATGGAGGAACTGAATTTGTTCGAGAAAATGGGGGACTGGAAAAGGACCTCGTACTGCGGGGAGCTTACGGCTGCGGATATCGGCAAGAACGCCTGCCTCATGGGCTGGGTTCAGAGAAGAAGGGACCACGGAGGACTCATATTCATAGACCTGCGCGACAGGGCGGGCATTATGCAGCTCGTGTTCAGCCCGGAGTCGCAGGGCAATGTGCATGAGGCAGCACACGGCCTCAGAAGCGAGTTTGTGGTCGCGGTCAAGGGGAGCGTGAGGAGAAGGCCTGAGGGCACCGCGAACCCGAACCTCTCAACCGGCCAGGTCGAGATGGATGTCCAGGAGATAAGAATACTGAACGACTCCGAGCCGCTCCCTTTCATGATAGAGGACGACAGCGATGTCGCGGAGACGACCAGGCTCAAATACCGCTACCTTGACTTGAGGCGCCCGTCGCTTCAGAATAAGCTCGTTCTGCGTCACAAGGTGTCGATGGCCACGAGGAACTATCTCGCGGACAACGGCTTCATAGAAGTGGAAACGCCCGTGCTGACCAAGAGCACTCCAGAGGGCGCGAGGGATTTCCTCGTGCCAAGCCGCCTGTCTCCGGGCCATTTCTTCGCCCTGCCGCAGTCGCCTCAGCTCTTCAAGCAGATACTCATGGTCGCGGGTATGGACAGGTACTTCCAGGTCGTGAAGTGCTTCAGGGACGAGGACCTCAGGGCCGACCGCCAGCCCGAGTTCACGCAGATAGACGCAGAGATGAGCTTCGTCGACAGAGAGGATGTCATCTCTGTCATGGAAGGGCTCATCATAAAGATATTCAGCGAGGCGGGCCTGACCGTCAACCCGCCTTTCCCGAGGCTTACTTACGCCGAGGCAGTCGGCAGGTTCGGGGTGGACAACCCTGATGTCAGGTTCGGCCTCGAGCTCGTTGACCTGACCAAGGCGCTTGCGGGCTCCGGCTTCAAGGTCTTTAACGATGCCGCCTCAAAGGGCGGCGTGGTAAAGGCCATATGCGTAAGCGGAGGGGCTTCGTTTTCCAGGAAGGACCTGGACGACCTTACCGGGATAGCCGCCTCTTTCGGGGCCAAGGGCCTGGCGTGGGTCAAGGTCACTGAAGAGGGCTGGCAGTCCCCTATCGCCAAGTTCCTTTTGGACGATGAAAAGAACGCCATAACGAGCGCGACCGGGGCGAAAGTTGGCGACCTCCTTCTTTTCGCGGCTGACAAGGCCGCTGTTGCCAACACCGTTCTGGGAAGGCTCAGGCTCAATATCGGCGGAAGGCTCGGCCTTATTCCCAAGGACGAACTCAAGTTCGTCTGGGTCACCGACTTCCCGATGTTCGATTACGACGAGACTGAAAAAAGGCATGTTGCCGTCCACCACCCCTTTACCGCGCCGATGGACGAGGACCTCGAACTCATGGACACGGCCCCTTTACAGGTGCGCGCCAAAGCCTATGACCTCGTGTTGAACGGCAGCGAGATAGGCGGAGGCTCCATAAGGATACACAGGAGCGATATTCAGGAGAAGGTCTTTGCCATGCTCGGCATCCAGAAGGAAGAGGCAATGGAGAGGTTCGGCTTCCTCCTCGAGGCGCTCTCCTTCGGCACGCCGCCGCACGGAGGCATCGCTTTCGGCCTCGACAGGATAATGTCCATCATCACGAAGTCCGATTCGATTCGTGATGTCATAGCCTTCCCGAAGACGCAGAAGGGCGCCGACCTCATGACCGACGCCCCTTCGGTAGTCGACCAGAAGCAGCTTGACGAGCTGTTCGTAAGGGTCGCGAAAAAGGTTTAATGCTTTTGCTCCGGCAGGGGTGTGTGCTCCTGCCGGAGTTTTGTTTTTTGAGTTTTCTTCGCGCATGCAGGGAGCGGCATCATGGGTAGGTATCAGAAGGCCGCGGCGCTTGCCGTCCTTGCGGCGTTCACCTTCATCATCTATTCCAATACCCTAAACGGCCCGTTCGTTTTCGACGACGGGCTGTACATCGTCAAAAACCCTCAGATACAAAACCCTTCGCTCCTGTGGCCGCCTTCAACCAGATATCTCGCGTACCTTTCGTTTGCTCTTAACTACGCATGGGGCGGTCTAGACACCTTCGGGTACCATCTCTTTAATTTGGCTGTCCACATTGCGAACTCGGCTCTTGTCTTTGCCCTCGCGCTCCTTGTTTTCAAAACCAGCGCGCTCAAAGGCAGGGGGCTGGAAGAGTACGCCCTCCCAACCGCCTTAATAGCTTCGTTCCTCTTCGCGGCCCACCCCGTGCAGACGCAGGCAGTCTCCTATATAACCCAGCGGTTAGCGTCTCTGGCGGCGCTGTTTTATCTTTTGTCGCTCGTGCTCTATCTGAAATGGAGGACAACGGATGCCGGGGGCAGGGCTTTTATTTATATTGCAGCGCTCCTTGCAGCCGTAGCGGCCCAGTTCACAAAGGAGATTGGCTTCACCCTCCCGGTTGTCATCTTACTGGCCGAGCTTGCGTTTTTCAGGGGGGCCGGAAGGCCGGGGAAAAGGTTTGCTGCCATCGCGCCATTTCTTCTCACGATGGCCATCGTGCCTGCCCTGCTCTTTGGCCCGGAGCTCTCCGCTGGCGCGGACCCGGGGGTGAGCGAGAACATCCGGGCGCACCAGATGCGCGACCTCACAATGGTCTCCAGCCATGATTACATGGCGACCCAGTCGAGGGTCATGGTGACTTATCTGCGGCTCCTTGTTTTGCCTGTCGGGCAGAACATCGATTACGGCTATTCGTTTTTCACGAGCTTTCTTGCCCCGGAAGTCCTCTTTTCATCCATTCTGGTAACGGCGGTTTTCGGCCTCGGAGTTTTTCTTTTCATTCGCGGATTGAAAGGAAGAAGCGCTCACGCGCTTGTCGCTGGTTACGGCATACTCTTTTTTTTCATCGCCATATCAGTCGAATCGTCGATAATCCCTATAAAGGATGTCATCTACGAGCACAGGCTCTACCTGCCTAACGCCGGGGCCGCTGTTTTTTTCGCGGCCATGCTCATGGGGCTGTTTGATGTTTTGAAAAAGAGGTTCGCTCTCAAGGTCCCGGCGCTGGTCTGGGCGATAGTGATGACGATAATCCTGGCGGCCCCGCTCGCCGCGGCTGCCTGGTCGAGGAACAATTTATGGAACGACGAAGTCCTTCTGTGGAGGGACGCTGTCGCAAAGAGCCCCGCTAACGCAAGGGCAAGGAACAACCTGGGGACCGGGCTTTATTTGAAAGGTTTGAGAGCGGAGGGCATGGCCGAGTTTAAAAAGGCGGTCAGCCTTGACGCTTCGTTTGCCGACGCCCGCTACAATCTCGGAAATGCCTATAAAGATATGGGATTCATCGAAGATGCAATAAAAGAGTTCGACGCGGCCGTCAGGCTTGACCCTTTAAAGCTTTCCGCCCGCAACAACCTGGGGCTCGCGTACTACTCCGCCGGAAGTTATGGCAAGGCCGTTGGGCAGTTCGAGGCCCTTCTGGTGCTGGCCCCCAGCAACTATAGGGCCCGCAACAGCCTGGGGCTCGCGTATCTGAAAATGGGCAGGCCGGAAGAGGCAGCTTCAGAGTTCAGGGCCGCCCTCGCGATAAATCCCGGCTTTGAGGACGCGCTCCTTAATCTAAATGAAGTCGAATTGGAAAAGGGACGGGAATAACTACTGCTTAACGTAGCCGTACATGAGCGAGCCTATCGCCAGGAAAAGAATGTCAGGGAAAAAGGCTGCCATAAGAGGCGGGACCATCCCGCCCTGGCCTAGAGACCTCGTAAGGGCGTAGACCATCCAGTAGCTGAAGGCTATGACGATGCTGAGGCCCACGCCCGCCGCTATGCCGCTGTGCCTGCCGGTCTTGAGCGCGAAAGGTATCCCCACAAGAACCATTATGAAGTTCACGAGCGGGAACGATATCTTGCTCCACAGGTCTATCCTGTACTTCGTAGTCTCGTAGCCGTCTTTGTCCAGCTCTCCGATATAATACTTCAATTCGAA
>MGPK01000033.1:0-37888 GCA_001795535.1 Deltaproteobacteria bacterium GWA2_54_12 | reverse complement strand
AGTTCTCGAGGTTCACGAGGTCTTCGGGCTCAGCAAGCCCTTTAAGCACGAACTGCTCCCTGACGCTGGCGAGCGCCTCTCCTTCCCGGGTGAATGTCCAGACGGCCGCGGTTTGGGCCACCCATTTGTTGTTCAGCCAGGCGGCAGAGGGCGCCTCGACCCTGCTCGAGACCTTGAATGGTTTTTGCACCTCGTAATATGTGATGCCGAAGAGCTCGTTTTTGCGGAAATCTATGTGGCGGATGTTCAGTATCCCGCCGTCGCTCTTCACCCAGAGGCCCTCCTTGCCGAAGGTGCCGCCCTGCACTCCGAACCACTGCTTCCTGAAGGTGTCCACCTTTTTCTGGGCCGCTGGCGTTATGTACTCGTTCATGAGGATTATGGCGAGGCTTATGGCCAGGCCAGCCGCAAGCAGCGGATATACCGTCCGGAGGAGCTTTACGCCCCCGGCCTTCATCGCGGTTATCTCGCCGTGTTTTGAAAGTATGCCCAGTGACAGGAGCACGGCGACAAGCACGGCCACAGGGGAGACCTGGCCTATGATGAACGGCAGTTTATAGATGAAGAAAATGAACGAGGCCAGGGCCGGGACCTTGTGCTCCATGAGCGTGTCAACATTCTCGAAAAGGTCGACCGTGATAAAGAGCACGATGAACCCGGCCAGCGCCATCACGAGGAGCCTCAGAAATTCTTCGAGTACATGTTTTTCGAGTATCTTCACTGGCCGCCTCCGTTCTTTCCCCCGAACCTGAACGAGAACGGGTTAAGCGGTTTTTCCTTCGAGGCCCGGTAAAAAACAAAGAGGCCCGCGGCCAGGAATATGACATCTGACGCCCACACGGCGGCTATCGCGTTCATGGAGCCTGTTTCGCCTATTGCCTCAAAGGCGGTGGAAAGCACATAGTAGACGAGCACCACGCCGAGGGCGATCGAAAAGCCGGTAAACTTGGCCGCGCGTATCTTCTGGATGCCCAGCGGCACGCCCAGCAAGGCGAAAACGAAGACAGAGGCAGGCAGGGCGAACCTCTTGTGCAGGTCTATCAGGTACGGCGCAGGGTCTTCCCCGCGGGCCTCAGTGGCCTTTGCCTTGTCCATCAGCTCGCCCAGGTAAAGCTCCCTGTTGGCCTTCTCGCCAGCGGCTCCGGGCTGGCCGGCAAGGCCGAGTTCCAGCGTGTAGGAGGCGAAGTCGGCTATGTGATATGTCCCGCCGCCGTTGGTCTTTCTGTGTATGGCGCCGTCGTTAAGTTTCAGATATACGGTATAGCGCTCAGTGGCCGGAGAGAAGACGCCCTTCGTGGCGAAAAACACATTTGACTCTTCCTTGCCGCCCCGTTCAGATATGAATATGCCTTCCATCTCGCCGGTCCTGGCGTTTATCTTGTCGACATACAGGACGATGCCCTTGAACCTGTCGTAAAAGGTTTTTTCATCGAGGCCGGAGATGAACCTGTCCTTCGAAGCGTCGAAAAAAAGGGCTTTCATGTTCAGGTTGCCCCAGGGGAACAGGTAGAGCGTGACGCCAAGCGTTAAGGCGTAGACAAAGAGCGCGAGGAGCATGACGGGCCGGAGCATGGCGCCAAGGCCGAGGCCAGAGGCCTTTATGGCCGTCACCTCGCTGTCGGAACTCAGACGGGTGAACGCCACGAGCACGCCTATGAGGAACGATATCGGGAGCGTGTAGATGAGGAAGGACGGAGCGACCGAGGCCATGAACCAGAAAATGAACGAGCCGCCTACGCCCTGGGTGACCATCAGCTCTATGAGCTTTACGGCCTTGCTCAAAAGGGCCGTCGCGGTCAGTATGGCAAGGCTCAGGGCAAAGGGTACGCTGATTTCCTTTAATATGTAGCGGCTGAGTATACCTGGCATTAACGCAAATGATACTATAAGAAAGGCTCAGGGACAATCGCATTCCGGGAAAACCCTTGTGCTGTTATTAATTTTTAAAGAATCCGGAGCTTTTTCCGAAGTAAAATGTATAATCAATTAAAAAAACACGGCGGCAGGGATGGAGTGTTTGACATTTGATGCCGTTTTGATGTATTTAAAAATCTTCGAGAAGGGCTTTTCCCAAGGCGGTATTCCAGAACTGCAGGTCGCGCGCTATCCGTAGATGACCGTTCAAGGGGTGCTCAAGGAGCGTATTTGTGGACCCCAGGCGAAGGGACAGGATAAGGGTCGAGTTCAAAAAGGCTGAGGAGTATCTGGCTGCCGCGGAGCATCTGCAGAAGTATGGCCTATACACGCCTTCGGCGACCTCGTCCTATTATTCGGCTTACCATGCGGCAGCTGCCGCATTTCTCACTGTCGGCTTCGACAACCCGCATAAGGAACGGTTCGTCAGTTTCATGACCGCCTTGCAGAGGTACAGCTCGAAGCTCGACCCCTGCATAGAGAAGCTTGAAACTTCGAAGGACGCGTGGGCTTACAACGCGGCTATCGACTACGGCGAAAGCGACTCCCTGCTCCGTTTTTATCAGACCAGGGATTTTGTCCTCGAGGTCAAGGACTTTCTGAGAAGGACCGTGAAGCTGTGAAGCCGCGGGGCCAGGCCACGCTGCCCGACCGACCGTCCCGCTTCTTTTTAAAATCATTTTGCTGAAACCGAAGGAGCCCCGGCAATCGGTTTCAAGAGGGAAAATGGGCGGCAGTTCCGTACAAAAAGTCCTGAAAAGGCTCAAGTCATTGAGGGAAGAGCTCGCCTTGAGGCAGGACTATGTCGCGGGCAGGGTCGGGGTAGACCGGACTACCTACCTCAGGAAAGAAGGCGGTTCCGTACCTATAACGACCGATGAATGGATAAAGATCGCCGGCGCGATGGGCGCTGACCCGTCTTATTTTTTCAGCTCGTGCGATGAAATAAAGCCTCAGCCGGAACTGGCCCCCAGGGAGCGGCTGCTCTTGAGGCTTTACAGGTCTTTGAGGCCCGCCGAGCAGGAAGACTTTGTGTGCGCCGTTTATTGCAAGTGCAGGCACATAAGGCGCAAGGCCGTACAGGACTCGTTGAAGCTCCTCAGAAGCGAGGCATGAAAAACTCCCGCAAAAGCTTGTTTTTTGATTTGACAAGCTCCAAGAGCTTGTGATAGCTTAACGGGTCTGGGTTTTGACCTGGTCTTGGAGCCGCTAGCTCAGTTGGTAGAGCATCTGCCTTTTAAGCAGGTGGCCCCGGGTTCGAGTCCCGGGCGGCTCACCATAAAAAATACGAATGTCCCCATCGTCTAGAGGCCAAGGACACCGCCCTTTCACGGCGGCGACCGGGGTTCGAATCCCCGTGGGGACGCCAAAATAGAAAAAGGCGCCATATTTATATGGCGCCTTTTTTTATTTGTGTACCGGGATGAGAACCCCGGAGGGGTTCGACAATCTTGCAGGGACAGCAAGATTGCAGTTTTGCGCGAAGCGCAAAAGCCCAAAGGGGGTGAGTCCAGGGATGGACGAGCTGAATCCCAGTGGGAGCCCCCTCTTTATTTTCCCGCCGTTTCTCTCAGTGATGTAATACCAGCGGGGTGACGGCCTGGACTAAACCGGGTGGAAAAGCAGCCCGCAGTAGTTCACTTTATGGTTCTTTCAAAAAGTCTTTTGCTGCCTGGAGACCCATGTTGCTGGCCTTTTCGATCATAACAGTCCCATTCGCGGTATCGCCCATATCTAAATAAGTTCTGCCAAGATTAAAATAGATTACCGGGTTATCGCCACCTATGCTGATTGCGCTCTGGTAATCTCGTACGGCCAGACCGTATTCAAAATGTTTTTTGTATATGTTCGCTCTATTGTTATAAGCGCCAATGTTCCGCGGGTTAAAACTTATCGCAGCGCTATAATCATTTTTAGCTTGTTGGAACGCACCTATTGCTTGAAAAGCCAATCCTCTTCTCACATAGGTATTTGAAAGCAGATTTTTATCCTCTAAGGAATCCAGCGCAATGCTGTAATCCTCTATTGCTTCTTTGTATCGCTTGAGATTATAGAGTATCGGAGCACGATTTAAATAAGCGAAAACCACAGGGTAGTGCTTTATCTCATGTTCCCATAAAGCAATCGCGTCTTTCCATATTCCAATCTGTTTAATTGTTAAAAAAGAAAAGGTGAGATTCGCGACGATTAAGAATGCAAATGCGATAGTTCTAATCTTTACCCATTTTTGCAACGAATGAATTGAGCCAATTCCAATGGCCATAAACAAAGGCAATGACGGAAGGTATGTGTATCTGTCGGCGGCTGCTTGCGTTCCGACCTGGATTATTCCACTGACAGGGGCCAGGGTAATTAAAAAGCACACCCAGGCTGCCAGAAAAAATCTATTGCCTTTCGCGTAAGCCCATATAGTCGCAGCCGATACTGCCAAAAGCAGCCCTGAACTTAAAACCACAACCTTCAACGAGATGTCCGGCATTAAGGGGTAATACGGAGCAAGGCCAACCGGAATAAACATTTTATATATATAAAATCCGTATGACCTGATTGCATTCAAGATTCTAAAGGACATATCAAACGATTCGGAAGTCACCGCGCCTGCTTGCGTTTGCGTCCAGATAGTCAAGAAGGCTATTAGGCAGGCTATTAAGAAAAAGGGTATTTTATTGAAGATTGAGACTTTGAATTTTTTTTCGTCATCAATCCAGATGAAATCAATTATTATCATTACGACAGGAAGAGAAATAGCCATTGCTTTACTCATAAGCGCAAAGAGGAACAAGACGAGAGTGATTGCGTAGGCGGATTTTGAATTGGCAACTCTGAACTTTGTGTAAGTGATCAGGCTGAGAAGATAAAAAAAAGTGCTTAGAACATCTTTTCTTTCGGAAATCCACGCGACGGATTCAACTCTTTGCGGATGAAGCCCCCATAAAAAGGAGGCCAAAAGCCCTCCCAGCAGGAGATTCCCTGTGCTGGTTTCAGGAAGTATTTTTTTGTACAGAATTATAACCAGTAAAGTGAAAAGGGAAGCATTAAGGGCATGTAAGAGATTGTTTACGAGATGATAGCCAAAAGGATTCAGCCCCCAAACCTGATAGTCAATTGCTAAAGAAATGATTGTCAGAGGGTGCCAATTTCCTCCTATGGTGGTGCTGAATGCCCATTGTAAAAAGTTCGCTCCTATTTTATGAATACCATAGTTTTCATGTACATAAATGCTGTCATCCCAATTAACGAATCCATTAAAAAGAGCCGGCAAATAAATGAGAAAAACAACTATTCCCGAAAACAGTGCGGTAAGAACTATTTTATCCCTTTGTTTCATCCGGGTTCCTGATATCTGGTGCATTAGCCCATACTACAGGGGCCATAGCTGAATCGCTTTTTGGTTCTTTTAATATTCCTGTTCAGTTATCGATGATTGTTTATGATTTATACGAGTTTCATTTTAATGTCAATCTTTCCTTAATTTTGACCGTGCTGAAATTAGCTTGATCGTTTCCAAACAGGCGGGAAGTTTCCACTTTCACGGCGTCGACCTTGATTTTCCGGATGAAAAACAAAGCCGCCGTTATTTCTCTTTTAACCACAGCAACAAAATAAGCGTAATCAATACGATTAACGGCCCGCCTCCAATCATGACGAAGCTTTTGAAGTTATCGTACATCGTAATATACGGAGTTGGTGGACCGAATCCACCGCGCAAAAACGGTGAGATAAACAGCAGCCCAGTCAGTGTCCCGGCGGCGAGACCGCCATAAATAAAAAATGGCACAGTAGAAAGAGAGATCTTCCGGAATTTAATGACAAGCCACCAAAGTGAAAACAGGCCGTACCCGGGCACAAGCAAGATGCCTGCAATCATAAGGAATACCGGAGTGACGCCGCCCTTATTTGCCTGAAAGAATCCTGCGAGGAGGATGAACATTCCACCCAGATAAAGAAATGTCGCTGGCGCCCAGCAGCAGTAGTGTCTCTATAACTATAATCGTAGTGAATACGCTTGAGCGGGACGCCATGAGATAGAACCACCATATGTGGACGAATTAGATGGAATAAACGGTTACAATAATATCAAACCTCCAAAAAAAGGCAATCCAGCAGGTATGTAACCCACCCCTGCCTTCCTCGCCCCTTCTTGACCGTCCCTTGCCCCGGGTCTATACTCAAAATATGGTGAAAGTGACAATCATTTTCGGTACTTAGGAGGTGTGGCTATGGCGAGGGATACGGCGGTTAGAAAAGGCCCCGAGCCTTCCGGGCAGGAGCTTGTCCTGACGCGCGTCATCGACGCTCCGCAGGAAGCCGTTTTCAAGGCCTGGACAGACCAGCGGCAAATGGCGCGATGGTTCGGCCCCAAGGGCTTTACGCTGCCTTTCTGCGAAATCGACCTCAGGGTCGGCGGAGTGGTTCACTACTGCATGCGCTCTCCAGAGGGCCGGGACTATTGGGGTAAAAGCGTCTACCGCGAGATAGTCGAGCCGGAGCGGCTCGTCCTTACGGATGTTTTCTCTGACGAGAAAGGCAACACTGTCCAGCCGGTTGACTATGGGATGAGCGCCGACTGGCCTGTTGAGACGACTGTTACCGTGACATTCGACGACCTTGACGGCAAGACCGGGCTCACTGTGCGCCAGAGCGTGTCTGAATCGCTCGCGGAGAGTTCGGGGGCCAGGCAGGGCTGGGCAGAGACCCTGGACAAGCTCGCCGAATACCTTTCGAAGTCATGAGAAAATCACCGCAAAACAGGCAATGTTCACTGGGGGGGGCGTATGGGGCCGCTGGTGAATAAAGGAGGCATGTGATGGCGACCGAAAGAAAACGCGAAGAAAAAAGAGATATAGAAGCCGAAATGGAAGTTTACAAGAAACTGGGAACCCCGGGCGAAGCGCATAAGCTGTTGTCAAGGATGGCGGGAACATGGAACACCCTGACAAGGTCTTGGATGGAGCCCGGCAAGCCACCCGAGGAATCGGCAGGCGTCTGCGAACAGAGGATGGTACTTGGCGGGCATTACCTGCAGCAGGAGTGCACTGGTGAGATGATGGGAACTCAATTCACCGGCATCGGGTTCACTGGGTACGACAACCATACCAGAAAGTTCGTGTCTACCTGGATGGACTCGACGAGCACGGCCATCTGGTACTTTGAAGGCCCCATTGAAGCCGACGGCAAGAGCTTCACGCAGAAAAGCCGTTACGACGACCCGGTAAGGGGCCCCATGGAATGGCGTTCCGTGTGCAGGCTCCAGGATGACAATACGATGTCGTTTGAGATGTACGGCACCGTCCTTGGAGGCCAGGAAGAAAAGATGATGGAAATGAAGTACACCAGAAAACAATAACCAGCCAGGGCGGCCTTCAGGGCCGCCCTTTTTTTTATCTGCCACTCTGAGCTTTCCGCACAATCCTGCCGTTCCACCCTGGAATTTAAGCCGTCAACCCAGACTACCTGATTCCGGCAAATGGACAGTTTAGTGTCATTGCGAGGAGCGAAGCGACAAAGATTGCTTATCTCGCCCCGTCCGTGGGGCTTGACCTTTATGGCCCGCGATCGCTCGAAGTTCAATTTTTGCTATCCCGCGAAAATTGTCGCTGTGCTCGCAATGACAAATCAATTATTCTGGAATATGGAACAAATTTCTCGTGATTTGCGTTAATATGTAAGTTATTAAATTGCTCAGGCCCCCGCTCAAGGGTCGGCCTGAAGGTGGATATGGTTCGGACTTTTTCGATTCTACTGACAGCTATTCTTATCGCCGTTCCTTTCAGCGCGTCCTTCGCGGAGGTCTCCAATGGGACGCAGCAAGCCGCTGGCGAGACCCTTGACCTGCAAAGGTGTCTGGATATCGCCCTCAAAAGACAGCCCAACATCAGGGCAGCGGCCGCTCAGGCGGCCGCAAGCCAGAGCAGGGTACGCCAGGCCGAAGGCGCGTATTACCCGATAGTCGACCTGTCCGTGGGTTACGATTTGAACGATTCCTCGTCCACTTCTGACAGGGCAGGCGAGGGCGGGAATTTCTCCAGCAGCGTAAACCTTTTCCAGAACATCTATGACTTCGGCAGGACATCCTCCCAGGTGAAGATACAGGAACTGAGCACCGGAGCATTCCGTTTCGACCTCCAGAACACGGCCTCTGTCACGGCCTTCAACACCAAGCAGGCCTACTACGGCCTGCTTCAGGCAAAACGGAACGCGGATCTCGCGAGAGAGATAATAAAACAGTTTGAAAGACAGCTTGAGCAGGCCAGGGGCTTTTTCGAGGTGGGCCTCAGGCCCCGGTTCGATGTGACCAGGGCCGAGGTAGACCTGAGCAACGCGAAGGTTGCCCTGATAAGGTCTGAAAACGAGGTAAGGCTGTCGATGGCAAGGCTTAAAAATGCGATGGGCTTACCTGACGCGCCGAACTTCGAGGTCATCGACGACCTCAGTCTCGAAAGGGTCGATATGACTCTCGATGAGGCGGCCGCGAGGGCGTTGAAGGGAAGGCAGGATCTGAGGGCAGCGTCAGTGCGCAAGAAGGCCGTTGAAGAGTCGGTTTCGTTCGCACGCAGCGGCTACTACCCGTTTATCTCGGGCAATGCCGATTATACCTGGTCAACGGACGATTCATCTCGCGGCGATGGCTGGAGCGCGGGCGTGAACTTGACGCTTCCGCTGTTCAGCGGCTTTTTAACTAAGCACAGGGTGCAGGAGTCGAAAGCGAACCTCGCGGTCTTTGACGCCAACGAAGACATCGTCAGGCAGAATGTGATTTTCGAAGTACAGCAGGCCTACCTGAGCCTGGTGGAGGCTGACGAGAGGATACCGGCCGCCGAGCTCGCTTTGAGGCAGGCAGAGGAAAACCTTGAGATAGCCAACGGCAGGTACTCGGCAGGCGTCGGCAGCCCCATAGAGGTGACGGACGCGGCCCTTTTGTTTGTCAACGCGAAGACCGCTTATATTCAGGCCCTTACCGATTACAAGACAGCTGCGGCAAGCCTTGAGAGGGCGATGGGGGATACGGGAGATGATGATGAGGGATAGAAAGGGCCTGCTCAAAAGGTTAGTCGTGGCCGCATGCCTTATGGCCCTGCCTTTTGCCGCCGCTTCATGCGGGTCGAAAAAACAGCAGGACAAGCCCAGAACAGCGCCTGTAAAGACAGCGAAGGCGCTCCAGAAGGATGTACCGCTTGAGATAAAGGCGATAGGTGAGATGGAAGCCTTCTCGTCGGTCGCGGTCAGGCCGCAAATCGACGGCCCGGTGCAGAAGGTCCACTTCAGCGAAGGCCAGTTCGTGGGCAGGGGCGACCTGCTCTTTACGATAGACCCGCGGCCCTTTGAAGTCGCGCTCAAGCGCGCTGAGGCACAGCTGGCAAGGGACAAGGCCCAGGCCGACAACGCCGTGGTCGACGCCGCCCGGTACAAAGAGCTGGTGAGCAAGGGCTATGTGGCTGAGGCTGAGTACGAGCAGTTCCGCGCGTCTGCAGAGGCGTTGAAAGCGACAGTCGAGGCTGACGCTGCTTCGGTCGACGCTGCCCGGCTCGAGCTTGGCTACTGCTATATCCGCGCCCCGTTCGCCGGAAAGACCGGGGCCACAGCTTTTGATAAAGGTAACATCGTAAGGGCGAGCGACCAGACGCCGCTTGTCACCATATACCAGGTCGAGCCCATCTACGCCAGCTTCACCCTCCCGGAGCAGACCCTTTCGTCCGTAAGGAGTTACATGGCAAAAGGCGCCCTCGATGTGCGGGTGTCGATTGACGGCGCCTCTGAGTTCAAAGGGGAACTCAGCTTCGTGGACAACGCGGTCGACCGCGCCACCGGGACGATACGCCTGAAGGCTACGCTCAAGAACAGGGACAGGGCATTGTGGCCCGGCCAGTTCGTGAATGTAGTTTTGAGGCTCGCCACCCAAAAGGGTGCTGTAGTAGTACCGTCGCAGGCGGTCATGACCGGGCAGACCGGGCAATATGTATTCGTGATAAAGGACGGCACAACTGCCGAAGAGCAGCCAGTTACAGTTGACAGGACGCATGAGAACGAGACGGTTATAAATAGCGGGATAACCCCCGGGGAAGAAGTCGTCATCGACGGGCAGCTCCAGCTTGTGCCGGGCATGAAGGTCGTAATAAAGGGCGACTCGCCCGTACAGAATAAATGAACATATCAGAGAGCTTCATACGCCGCCCGGTCATGACCACGCTGGTCATGCTCGCGATACTGCTGTTCGGTGTCGCTGGCTACAGGGCTCTGCCCGTAAGCGAGCTGCCGAGCGTGGACTTCCCTACGGTAGTCGTGAGCGCCAATTTGCCGGGAGCCAACCCCGAGACCATGGCTTCGGCGGTCGCGACCCCTCTTGAAAGGCAGTTCTCCACGATAGCCGGGGTCGATTCGATGACCTCGGTAAACGGCCTCGGCTCGACCCAGATAACTCTCCAGTTCAATCTCGACAGGGACATAGACGCCGCCGCTCAGGATGTGCAGTCGATGATAGCTAGGGCGTCAAACCAGCTGCCCAGCGACATGCCCAACCCGCCTTCGTACCGGAAGGTCAACCCGGCTGACCAGCCGGTTTTGTATCTCGCTCTCAGCTCGCCGACCCTGCCGCTCTCCCAGGTGAACGAGTACGCCGACACGCTCATCGCCCAGAGGGTGTCCATGATAAGCGGCGTTGCCCAGGTGCAGGTCTTCGGGGCGCAGAAGTACGCGGTAAGGGTGCAGCTCGACCCCGGCGCGCTCGCCTCCAGGGGCGTAGGCATAGAAGAGGTCTCAAACGCCGTCCGCCAGAGCAATGTCAATATACCTACCGGCACCATTGACGGCACTCACAGGGCTTTTACGATAAATACCGCTGGCCAGCTCCTTAATGCCGAAGCGTTCAGCCCGGTCATTGTTGCGTACCGTGACGGCAGGCCGGTGCGCCTCCGTGAGCTGGGGCGCGTAATAGACAGCGTCGAGAACAACAAGATAGCGAGCTGGTACAGGGACACCCGGGCGATAATACTCGCGGTGCAGCGCCAGCCCGGAACCAACACCATAGAGGTGGTCGACAGCATAAAGGAGCTTCTGCCCTCTTTCAGGGAGCAGATGCCCGGCTCCGTAAATCTGAACATACTTTTCGACCGCACCATATCAATACGCGACTCTGTCCATGACATAAAGTTCACGCTCGCCCTGACCATAGCCCTTGTCGTCATGGTCATCGGCCTTTTTCTGCGCAACCTTTCCTCGACCATAATACCGTCGCTCGCCTTGCCCATGTCCATCGTGGGCACTTTCGCGGTCATGCACATGATGGGCTACAGCGTAAACAACCTCTCCCTCATGGCCCTTACGCTCTCGGTGGGCTTTGTCGTCGACGACGCCATAGTCATGCTCGAGAACATCGTCAGGCACATGGAAAAAGGGGAGAAGCCGTATGAAGCGGCTTTGAGGGGCTCAAGGGAGATAGGCTTCACCATCGTGTCCATGACCCTTTCACTGGTCGCGGTCTTCATACCCGTGCTTTTCATGGGCGGCATACTCGGCAGGCTCTTGAACGAGTTCGCCATTACGATCGGCGCGGCCATACTCATATCCGGCATTATCTCGTTGAGCTTGACGCCCATGCTGTGCAGCAGGTTCCTGAAGCCCGAGACCGGCAGGCGCCACGGGAGAGTCTACATGGCCCTTGAAAACGGCTTTCTGGGGCTTCTCGGCCTTTATGAGAGGAGCCTGAAAAAGGTGCTGCTCTACAGAAGGGCGACTCTCCTTTTGTCTCTTGTCATACTCGTGGCGACTTTATTTCTTTTCTGGCGCATGCCCGCCGGCTTTTTGCCTTCAGAGGATACGGGCCAGATATTCTGCTTTACCGAGGCGCAGCAGGGGATCTCTTTCGAGGATATGAAAAGACACCAGCAGCAGGTCGCCGCGATAGTACTTAAAGACCCTAATGTCGCCTCGTTCATGTCGAGCGTCGGCGCTGGCGGGCCCAATAACTCGGGCAACACCGGGCGCATATTCATACGGCTCAAGGACAGGAGCGAGCGCGCCCTTTCATCGGACGAAGTCATAAAAGAGCTTCGGCCCAAGGTCTCTGTGGTGCCGGGCATAAAGGTCTTCATGCAGAACCCGCCGCCCATACGCATAGGCGGCAGGCTCACGAAGAGCCAGTACCAGTATACGCTCCAGGGCAATGATACGGACGAGCTCTACAAGTCAGCGGCCGTCCTCGAAAGTGCTCTCAAGGGGATCCCCGAGCTTCAGGATGTGACCAGCGACCTGCAGGTAAACAACCCGCAGATAAACATCCGCATAGACCGCGACAGGGCCTCTACTCTCGGCATCTCGGCCGAGCAGATAGAGTCGACGCTCTACAGCGCGTACGGCTCAAGGGAGGTCTCTTCCATATACGCGGCTAATAACCAGTATACGGTCATCATGGAGGTCGACCCGAAATACCAGATGGACCCGGCGGCCCTTTCCATGCTCCATGTGCGCTCTTCAGAGGGCAAGCTCGTGCCTTTGAACGCGGTCGCGGAGATATCAAAGGGGCTCGGCCCGCTTACCGTGAACCATCAGGGGCAGAACCCGTCGGTTACAATTTCGTTCGACCTGAGGGAAGGCGTGGCCTTGAGCCAGGCTGTAGCAAAGGTTGATGAAGCGGCTTCAAACCTCCCGTCGAGCGTAACAACCGGCTTTCAGGGCGCGGCTGAGGCGTTCCAGGAGTCTACCAGAGGCATGTGGGTCCTTATCATAATGGCCATCCTCGTCATATATCTTGTCCTGGGCATACTCTACGAGAGCTTCATTCACCCGTTGACGGTCCTCTCCGGGCTGCCTTCGGCGGGCTTTGGCGCGGTATTGACCCTGATGATATTCGGCAAGGACTTGAATATCTACTCGATAGTCGGCGTTTTGATGCTTGTCGGCATAGTCAAGAAGAACGCCATCATGATGATAGACTTTGCCATCGACGCCCAGAGAAAAGAGAACAAGGGGCCTGAAGAGGCGATATACCAGGGCGCTCTGGTAAGGTTTCGCCCGATAATGATGACCACGATGGCCGCCCTCATGGGCACGCTCCCTATCGCGCTCGGCTTCGGCGCGGGCGCTGAGACGCGCCGCCCGCTGGGCCTTGCCGTAGTCGGCGGGCTGGTCTTCTCACAGCTGCTTACCCTTTACATAACCCCGGTCGTGTACATCTATCTGGACTCGGTCCAGAGTAGATTCCGGGCATGGCAGACTGGCAGAAGGGGCCTGTCAGCGGAATAGCTCATGCGCCGCCAACGGAACACGGACACGCTCAGGGCCGTTATATACCCGTATGATTCAAAAAGATGAACTGACTCTCATAGAGAACGCCAGGCAGGGCGACAGCTCCGCCTTTGAAACTCTTGTCCTCAAGTACCAGGACAAGGTCTACAATATCTGCCGCTACATGCTCGGGCCCCATGACGCCGAGGACGCGTCGCAGGATTCGTTCATCAAAGCCTACAGGAACCTCGACAGGTTCACCCCGATGCCGGGCTTTTCAGCCTGGATAACCCGCATAGCCATCAATACCTGCCTCGACTATAAGAGGAAACCGGCGCACCTTTCGCTTGTGAGGACATCCGGCGAGGGGGAAGAATACGAATATGAGCACGCTTCAAACGGCCCCGGGCCTGAGGCCGCCCTTTCCTCGAAACAGTCCGCTCTGTCGGTCGCAAAGGCAGTAACTCGTCTTTCAGACAAGCTCAGGGCTGTGCTTGTATTGAGCGATATCGAAGGACTGTCGTATTCAGAGATCGCGGAGGCGCTCGACATTTCAATGGGTACCGTAAAATCAAGGCTTTCAAGGGCAAGGGAAGAGCTTAAAAAACTGCTTGAAGACTCAAGGGAACATATATGAGGCGCCAACCGTTTATATTGCAGGAGCTTGAAAAATGAACTGTGAGAACGCGAGAGAATTATTTGCCGGGCATGTCGACAACCTGCTCTATGAAAGTGAGAAAGAGGCCCTGGAAGGCCACCTTAAGTCATGCCAGCGGTGCTCGGGCGAAATCGAAGCGCAGCAGTCCGCTGCTCTTTTGGCGCGCTCGGCCCCGAGGTTCAGGGCCCCGGAGGGCTTTACCCTCAGCGTGATGAAGGAGATAAGGGCGATTGAAAACGAGCAAAGCCTGTTCAGCTGGCTCTGGACGATGCCAGCTCACTTGAAGCTTCTTGAGGCGGCCGCGCTCATGGCGGTCGTCTTCATGGGCGTCTATTCCGCCGGGTTCCTGTCGGGTCAGATAATGGGAGGGAACGGCCTGGCCGAAAACGGGGACGCGAGCCTTGTAGCTTCGGTTTCAATGGAATACCTTGATCCGGTTACGCCGGAGTCGATGACGGACATGTACCTTTCAGCCAGGGAGAACGGGAATGAAAACTAAGACCCTCAAACTGATACTTCTGGTATCTGTCGTTTTTAACTTTACCATCATCGCCGCTGCCGGATACTTTTACTTCCAGGGCAGCCGGTGCCGGATAGCGGACAGGCCGGACAGGAGCGCCGCGATCGCTGAAAAGCTCGGCCTTTCGCCGGAGCAGCAGGCTTCGATGAAAGAGGCCGATGCCGCTTTCAGAACTGAAGCCGGGGTAAAGCGCGCCGGGCTTTCGAAAAAAAGGGAGCATCTTTTGAGCCTCATAAAGGCAGAGACAGCGGACAAGGCAGCTATTGGCGCGGCGCTGGCGGATATAAACGCGCTCCAGGGGGAGATAGAGGCGGCAGTGGTCGAACATATGCTCGCGGAAAAATCCATGCTCACCCCCGAGCAGCGTGAAAAATATCTGAAACTGCTCGAAAAGAGGTTTGAAAGAGGAAGGGAGCGCATGGAAAGGCGCTTTGGCAAAGGTCTCTGATGTCAGAAACCGTAACGCAAAAGGAGGAAAGAAGATGAAGAACCTGTTCAGGAAGTCCATGCTGGCCGCAGCGATAATGGCGGCGCTATCTTTTACCGCTGTCGCGGGCAGCGGCTTCGCCTCTGAAAAGGCAGACCCCGGCAAACAGGCTTATGAAAGATGTGATTCTAAAGGCGGTCACATGTGGGACAGACACGGCAAATCGAGCGCATGGAAAAAGACGCTCACAGGCGAGCAGAAGACTGAGCTTGACCGTCTTCATGTGTCCCTCAAAAAAGACCTTGCCGCCGTAAAGGCTGAAATAAGGCTCAAAAAAACCGAAGTGATGACACTTGTCGCGAGCGACAAACCGGACATGGAAGCGCTCTCAAAGCTGACCGATCACATAGCGGGACTCGAAAAAGAGGTCATGGCCGCGAAGTATGGCCATATGATAAAAGTCCGCTCGATGCTCACTCCAGAGCAGAAGGCCGGGTTTGACGCGGCGGTCGTGAAGCAAGGGAAACACGGCAGGCGCTGATTCAGGTCTGCCGCTTCACTTTAATATTGTTGCGAGGGGGTTACGGCTTTTGCCGTACCCCTTTTTTTTTACATTTTGTATTGTGAACTGAAAAAGGAGCCATAATCCCGCTATAGAGGTTATGGTTACGCTGTTAATTTTCTCAGCCGTGCCATTTGCAGAACTCTTTGAGGCCCCATGCCCGGAAGGGCTTTTTCGTGCTGCCCGTGGCGTGGGCTGTAATTTTTAATCTCACGAGGGATTTTTTTTCTTTTACCGGTTTTTCTCCCTTGACATGGCATGCCTAAACTGTAAAAATGGGCAGAGCCCAACGTTTATGCAAACTATGGAATCCAGTCTCGATTTAAAGCCAATCTCTTTCTTATCGTTATGCCTGAGCCTTTTTCCTGTGCACACCGAATAAGATTCCTGTCGAGATTCGTTTTTTATTTCTTGAATAAAAAAGACAGGGGACTACGACGAGTAATCATTTCTTTTATTTATTTCCGCTTGAGCCCGAAGGGCTGGCAAGGCCAGATGCCTTCCACGGGAGGCGTGTGAACTGATGCCGTCCCCGTTTGAGCTTGTATCCGCGTCCATAATCGTCTTTCTGTGCATCTCCCTTGTTTCGGCCCTTTTCGCGAACCGTCAGTCCATCCTTGTCAAACTATCGAGCGCGCTTTCCGCGGCCGCCTGCCTCGTGGCGGCCTCCGGCGGATTCCTTTCGGTGCTTGCAGGCTCAACCGAAGCCATGGTCCTGCCCATCGGCCTGCCGGACATGCCGTTTTACATGAGGCTCGACCCGCTGGCCGGATTTTTCGTTTCGATTGTCGGCCTTCTCGGGTTTTTCGTATCGGTATATTCCATCGGTTATCTGAAGGGCTTTCTGGGCCGCAGGTCAGTGACTCCGCTCCTGGTCTTCTATAATATATTCATGGCGGGCATGCTTCTGGTGCTCGTGTCTGACGACGCCTATTTTTTCATGATTGCCTGGGAGCTAATGGCGGTCTCTTCCTTTTTTCTCGTCTTTTTTGAAGATGAAAAGGTACAGAACAGGAGGGCCGCCTTTATCTATATACTCATCGCGCACATCGGCGCGGTCCTGATACTCCTGTCTTTCGGAATAATGGCCGGGTTCGCGGCCGGGTTCGAGAGCTTCAACGGCTATACCTTCTCGGCCATGCGCTCGGCCAATATGCCCGCTGTCTGGGCGTCCATAGCCTTCCTCCTCGCCTTCGCCGGGTTCGCGGCAAAGGCAGGCGTCATCCCGCTGCATGTCTGGCTGCCTGAGGCTCACCCGGCGGCCCCGAGCAATGTGTCGGCCCTCATGAGCGGCGTGATGCTCAAGACCGCCATTTATGGGATAATACGCGTGGGTTTTGACATGATGGGCACGCCTCAATGGTGGTGGGGGGGGCTCGTTCTGGTGCTCGGCCTTTTTTCTGCGGTCTTAGGCATACTGTACGCACTCATGCAGAGCGATATCAAAAAACTCCTTGCCTACTCGTCAGTTGAGAACATCGGCATAATACTCATCGCTGTCGGCCTTTCAATGATGTTCGCCTACCTGAAGCTGAACACGCTGGCCGCTCTCGCCATGGTAGCGGCTTTTTACCACATGCTCAACCACGCGGTTTTCAAGGGGCTCCTTTTTATGGGGGCAGGGGCAATCCTTCACGCCACCCACGAACGGAGCATGGAGGCGCTGGGGGGGCTGATTGGCAAGATGAAGTGGACTGCCCCGCTCTTTCTCGCCGGGTGCCTTTCTGCCTCCGCGCTGCCGCCCTTTAACGGCTTTGTCTCTGAGTGGCTCATTTTCCAGTCGTTCCTCTTGACCCCGGCCCTGCCCGGAAGGCTCATAAACCTCCTTATTCCGCTCGGGGCCGCGGCGTTAGCGTTGACGGCCGCGCTCGGCGCGCGGGGGTTCGTTAAGGTATTCGGCATTACTTTCCTCGGTAAATGGAGGGGGCGCCAGGGCGCGCTCGTCACCGAGGTCGACTGGCCCATGAGGGCGGGCATGCTAATGGCTGCCCTGTCCTGCCTTCTTCTCGGCATTTTCCCCAACCTCGTCATAGGCTGGCTGGACGCGGTGCCTGCGTCTGTCGTCGGCGGCGGCATAGGAGAGACGGCCAAGGCGTCGGGCTGGCTCTGGCTTACGCCGGTCGCCGCGGAACGGGCCTCGTACTCCGCCCCGCTCGTCTTTTTCTGGATGGTCCTTGTCGTCGGCGCACTGTACCTCATCTTCAGGGCCAGGGGGGGCACCGTAAGAAGGGCTCCGGCGTGGGACTGCGGCTTCGAGAAGATGACGAGCAGGATGCAGTATACCGCGACCTCTATGTCCATGCCCACGAGGAGGATATTCGGCTTTGCCTTCAGTATAAAAGAGGCGGTGACTGTCATCGGCCGCGGGGGGAGCGCGATATTCCCTGAAAAGTTCCTGTACCGCCTGAAGGTCAGGGACCATATCTGGAACTTCGGGTACAAGCCCGTCTCGGTGGCCTCGTTCTGGCTGGCAAGAAAGGTCGGCAGGCTCCAGCACGGCAGGATTCAGATATACCTCCTTTATTCTTTCATAACGCTCGTCGTGCTGCTGGTGTTCGCATGATAAGACAATACTATCCGATATTGATCGAAAGCCTTCAGGTGATACTGGTCCTTCTCGGGGGCCCGCTCCTCGTGGGCTGGGTCAGGATGCTGAAATGCTGGACGCAGGGAAGGCGCTCCGCTGGGCTCCTGCAGCCCATGCGCGATGTCACGAAGCTCTTTGTTAAAGAGACCGTGCTGGCCGAGAACGCCTCATGGATATTCAGGTCGACGCCGTACATAGTCTTCGGCGCGACTCTCATGGCCGGGGCCATAATACCGGTCGTCTCCGCTGACCTGCCTCTGGCGGCGACCGCCGACATCATTGCCCTTGTCGCGATATTCGCTCTGGCGCGCTTTTTTACGGCCCTGGCCGGGCTCGACACCGGGACAGCCTTCGGCGGCATGGGCACGAGCCGCGAGATGATGGTCTCCTCCCTGGCCGAACCAGCGGTGCTGATGTCGGTCTTTACCGTCTCGCTGGTGAGCCATTCGACTTCGCTTTCGCACATGGTGCACGAGCTTACGACCGTGTCTTTTGTTCTGCGCCCATCGCTGGCTTTCGCGCTTCTCGCCTTCATCCTCATCGCGATAGCCGAGACCGGCAGGATACCGGTCGACAACCCTTCGACCCACCTGGAGCTTACGATGATACACGAGGCGATGCTCCTTGAGTACTCGGGCCGCCACCTCGCGCTTATCGAGTGGGCGTCCATGATGAAGCTCTTTCTGTTCGCCTCGCTCGGCATAGCGCTTTTCCTGCCGTGGGGCATTGCCGGAATAGACGACCCCGGGATGTTGCCCGTAGCGCTCGTGGCGCTCGCGGTAAAGCTCGCCCTCACGGGAGTGTTCATCGTGCTCGTTGAGACCGGCCTTTCGAAGATGAGGATATTCAGGGTGGCTGAGTTCCTCGGGATGGCCTTCCTGCTGGCGTCTCTCGGCATGCTTTCGTATTTCATATTGGAGTAATTAGATGAGTTTAAGCCTTGCCGCGCAGATAAACAGCGTCCTTGCCGCCTTGATACTCCTGACTTCCTTTGCCCTTCTCGTGCAGAGGAGAGTGCAGGGACTTTTGCACATATTCGCATGGCAGGGCCTCCTTCTTTCGATAAGCACGGCCGTGGTGGGCTATTCCGCCGGGCTCCATCACCTGTACATATCGGCCCTGCTGACGCTTACGCTCAAGGTCTTCGCGCTCCCGTACATACTCTATGTCCTCATACACAAGTTGAAGATACACAAGGAGGTCGAGGAAGTCGTCAACATACCCACGACCATGATCATAGGCATAGCCCTCGTTATATTCTCCTATGACCTCACTTCCCCGATAAGGGAGCTTTCGACGCTCGTCACCCGCTCGACGCTGGCCGTCGCGCTCTCGACCGTCATGCTGGGCCTTCTCATGATGATAACGAGGAAAAAGGCGCTCACGCAGATAGTCGGCTTCCTGTCGCTGGAGAACGGCCTGTTCTTCGCCGCCACCAGCGCCACCTACGGGATGCCGCTGGTAGTCGAGCTCGGCGTGGCCCTGGACATACTCATCGCCGCGTTCATATTCGGAATATTCTTTTTCCAGATACGCACTACCTTCGACAGCCTTGACCTGAAAGAGATGGAAAAGCTCAAGGAGGACGAATGAACTGCGTTTGTCAGTCGGAGGCTGAAGTTTTATGGCGCTTCTAGTAGTACTCGTGACAAGCCTTCTTGCGGCGGCGGTCCTCGCTTTCGTCGGGGACAGGAAGTACGCCCATGAGATAAACATAATCGGTTCCGGCGCGACTTTTGCCGCCAGCATTTTCCTCGCTTTCGAGGTCTACGAGTCAGGGCCAATGCTGGCCGGGGGCGATTTTTTCTTCGTGGACGCGTTCAATGTCTATCTCGCCGTCCTTACGGCCTTTGTCTCGACGACCACGGCCATATTCTCAAGGAAGTACATGAAGTTTGAGAGGGCCCATGGCAGGATTGGCCACAAGTCCATGCGCTTTTACCACGCGATGTTCCAGCTGTTCATCTTCGCCATGCTGCTCGCGCTTCTTACGAACAATGTTGGCGTGCTGTGGATATCGATGGAGCTCGCAACTCTTTCGACCGTGCTTCTGGTCTCGCTCTACCGCACCCCGGCCGCCATAGAGGCGGCGTGGAAGTACTTCATACTCTGCGGCGTCGGCATCGCGCTGGCCCTTTTCGGCACGGTGCTGCTTTACTTTGCGGCCGAGAAGGTCTTTGGAGAAGGCACGCAGGGGCTTCTGTGGACGAACCTCAGCCAGGCCTCAGGCCAGCTCGAGCCGACAGTTTTGTCGCTGGCCTTCATATTCCTCATGGTCGGGTACGGGACAAAGGTCGGCCTTGTGCCTCTGCACAACTGGCTACCTGACGCGCACAGCGAAGGCCCGACGCCCATCTCCGCCGTGCTTTCGGGCCTGCTGCTCAATGTCGCGCTCTACGCGCTGGTGCGGTGCAAGGTCATAGTCGACGGGGCCACGCACAGTAACAAGACAGGCTATATCATGATGGCCTTCGGCCTTCTTTCAATAATCGTGGCGTCGTTTTCCCTTTTGCGGCAGAAGGACATAAAGAGGATGTTCGCCTACTCGTCAATCGAGCATATGGGCATAGCGACCTTCGCCTTCGGGCTCGGCGGGCCGGTCGCGACTTTCGGAGCGCTCCTCCATATGCTCGTTCATTCCATCACGAAGTCCGCCATATTTTTTACTGTGGGACATGCATCCCAGATGAACTCGACTCAGGATATGTCCAGCATAAGGGGGCTCGTGAAGGGCAACCCGCTCGTTGGCTGGGGCCTCATGTTAGGCGTCGTTGCTATCGCGGGCGTACCGCCTTTCGGTGTTTTCACCAGCGAGTTTCTGATCCTTACGGCGGCCATGAAGAACGCGCCGTATCTCGCGCCCATATTCCTCCTCGGCATAGCCGTTGCCTTTGCCGCCCTCTTCAAAAGGGCCATGCCCATGGTCTTCGGCGACCCGGGCCCGTCGCAGCGCCCGTTAAAGGCGTCGCATTTTCCGGTCATCGTACATCTTGTTCTCATTCTTGTACTGGGCCTTTATATGCCGGTATTCCTTAACGACTGGTTCCATAAGGCCGTGGAGTTGCTGAAATGAGCGAAAAAATCCAGAGCGCATTAAAAGCTTTCGGCGAAAAAGGCTCCGTTGAAATCGACGGGGCGGTCAAAGGGGCGGCGGCGTACAGTGTGCAGGCGGACTTGTTCGCCCATGCAGGAAGAGTTCTTAAGGAAGAAGGCTTCAGGCTTGCCGCGGAGTGGGCTTCCGATGAGACACCTTTCGGCCGCGGCTTTGCTGTACACGCCGTGTATGCCAGCGCAGGCGATTATCTTATAATCAAGACAGAAGTCCCTCGGGATGAGCCGTCCTTCCAGAGCCTCACAAAATACTTCCCTGCTGCTTCCCGTTTCGAGAGGCAGATAAACAGCCTCATGGGAATTGTGCCTGAGGGCCATCCTGACCTGAGGCCCTGGATAAAGCACGAAGACTGGCCTGTTGACGCATGGCCCTTGAGGAAATCGTTTGACGGGAATGAGCCCATGCCCAGGATGTCAGGGGACTACCAATGGGTAATGGCCGAAGGCGAGGGCGTCTTCGAGGTGGCGGTGGGGCCGGTGCACGCCGGAATAATCGAGCCGGGCCATTTCAGGTTCCAGGCCGTCGGCGAGAATATAATAAACCTTGAGACCAGGTTCGGCTATGTCCACAAGGGCATTGAAAAACGCTTTGAAGCCCTTTCGTGGAATGAGGCCGTAAAATTAGCTGGCAGGGTTTCAGGGGACTCTACCGTGGCGCACACAGAAGCCTTCTGCGTGGCCGCTGAAGAGGCCTCGGCCTGTACGCCTCCTGAAAGGGCCAGGTACATAAGGGCCATAATGATGGAGCGGGAGAGGATCGCCAACCACCTCGGCGATATAGGGGCCATTTGCAACGATACGGCTTTCGCCTTCCTCCATTACCAGTTCTCGATATTGAGAGAAAAAGTGCTGAGGACAAACAAGGCAATCTTCGGCCACAGGCTCATGATGGACTCTGTCTGCCTAGGAGGGGTCACGAAGGACATTTCCATTGCCGGGATAGACCTCATGCTCGAAGAGGCAAGGTCTGTTTTAGAAGAGTTCGAAAGGCTTATCAAAATATACGAGAACAACCCCTCGCAAGAGGACAGGCTTTACAATACCGGCGTGCTCACCCCTGAGATGGCAAAGCTCATCGGAGCGGTCGGCTTTGTGGCGCGCTCGAGCGGACAGAACATGGATGTGAGGAGAGACAGGCAATACGCGCCGTACGACACGCACGCGCTGGTAGTGCCTGTCCTTTCCTCAGGCGATGTTCACGCCAGGGCGTGGGTAAGGGTCGAAGAGGTGAGGGAGTCTTACAGGCTCATAAAAGAGTTTATCGGCAGTCTCCCCGCCGGGCCTATTGCTGCCGGGTGGAACCCGCCATTGCCGGGCGCGTCCGGTTTTTCTGCTGTCGAGGGCTGGCGTGGCGAGGTCATCTACTGGGTGAGCTGCGGCCCCGGCGGCAATATAAACAGGTGCATGGTAAGGGACGCCTCAAGCGTCAACTGGCTGTCCATAGAGCAGGCCATACACGGGAACATAGTCCCTGATTTTCCGCTTTGCAACAAGAGCTTCAATCAGTCGTACTCCGGGCACGACCTTTAAGGCAGGGAACAGATGTTAAGGATACTCCACCAGATATTCAGGACAGGCATAGTGACCGAGCCGCTCAACGCTGAGGTTGACGCAAAGGTCACTGTCGTCGGCAAGGCGCTCGAAAAAGAGGTGCTCGAGCGCTTCAAGCGGAGCCTTACCATAAGGTTCGTTGACTCTGGCTCATGCAACGGCTGCGAGCTCGAGTTGGTGGCAATAAACAACCCCGTGTACGATTGCGAACGGTTCGGCATCCATTTCACAGCTTCCCCGAGGTTCGCTGATATGCTGCTCGTGACCGGCCCTGTCTCAAGGAACATGGAGATCGCCCTGAAGAGGACCTATAACGCCATGCCCGCCCCCAAGATGGTAGTGGCCCTAGGCGACTGCGCGTTCAACGGCGGCATCTTCGGCGAAAGCTACGCATCCTTGGGGAGCGTCGGCAATATCGTGCCGGTAGATGCCTATATACACGGATGCCCGCCGTCGCCCGAAGAAATCCTCAAAGGCATACTCAAAGCTGTAATCCGCTGACTGTTTTATCCCCCTGATATTAAAAAGAAAATCCATTTCAGGCCAAATATAGGGTTGAATATTGCCTCAAAATATCATATTTTTTATAGCTGCCCCCGGAATCCGGTTACTCGGCATTGAAAGGGGCTGAAAGAAAAGCATTGAGAGGGAGAGAAGATGGCAAAAGGTCCGATTTCACAGTTTATCGAGAGCAACTTCCTGCACTTTAACGCCGCCGCGCTGGTCGATGCCGCGAAAGGCTACGAGGCGCACATGAACGCCGGTGGCAAGATGATGGTGACGCTTGCCGGAGCGATGAGCACCGCCGAGCTGGGCAAATCACTTGCCGAGATGATACGCGCGGGAAAGGTCGACATAATCTCCTGCACCGGAGCAAACCTCGAGGAAGATGTCTTCAACCTCGTGGCCCACGACCATTACAAGCGCGTGCCTCACTACAGGGACCTGTCCCCAAAAGACGAATGGGAGCTTCTGGAGCAGGGCTTCAACAGGGTAACCGACACCTGCATACCTGAGGACGAAGCCATAAGAAGGATAGAAAAGCACATATTCGACCTCTGGAAAAAGGCGGACGACAACGGCGAAAGCCTTCTACCCCACGAGTTCTTCTACGAGCTGCTGAAAAGCGGCGTCCTGAAGCAGTACTATCAGATAGACCCGGCTCACAGCTGGCTCCTGGCCGCTGCCGAAAGGAACCTGCCCATCATCGTGCCGGGCTGGGAAGACTCGACCCTCGGCAACATATTCGCCTCCTACTGCATAACAGGGGAATTGAAGGCCACGACGATGAAGGCCGGAATAGAGTACATGGTGTTTCTCGCCGGATGGTACCAGAAGAACTGCTCCGCGCCTGGCATAGGCTTTTTCCAGATTGGCGGCGGCATAGCAGGTGACTTCCCCATCTGCGTCGTGCCGATGCTCCAGCAGGACCTCAAGAAGGAAGAAACGCCTTTCTGGGGATACTTCTGCCAGATATCAGACTCGACGACGAGCTACGGGTCATACTCCGGGGCTGTGCCAAACGAGAAGATAACCTGGGGCAAGCTCAGCGACACGACCCCGAGATTCGTCATCGAGTCTGACGCGACCATCGTCGCCCCGCTCATATTTGCCTGGGTACTGGGCTGGTAACTAAAAATTGCTCTTTTTCCTGACCTTAAGCGTCAGGGCGTAAATAAAAATGCTCACATATTGTCATATATGCTGCGCTTTTTATTTCCGCCCTTCCTTGACTTCAGAAAAAATATCTAATTTTTAGAGCAACCTGAATACCATTGACGGCTGGCCGGTTCTCCGGCCAGCCGTTTTTTTTGCGTCCAGCTCTTCCCCTCTTTTTCTTTAGGCTGCTGGCTGGTTTCTGTTTTATGTGATAAAGTCTCTCTTGCGGTTCTTCGATGCGGGGGAATATGAAAATCACTAAATTCTTTGCTGCGGCACTTTTGACGGCCTTTCTGGCTTCGTGCGCCCATATGGGCGATAAGGCGCCGGTGCACCCGGTAAAAGATACCGTGCTCTTTGACGGGATAGAGTTCAAGGTAAACTCCAGGGAATACAGGTACTCTCCCCTTTCCGTCTCAGGCAAGCAGGTGGCCCCCGAAGAGCTCTTCGTCATATTAGAGCTCTCCTTGAAGAACAGCTACAACTCGCCGGTCCCCGTCCAGTTCCAGCCGAGGTTTACGCTGGTCGATGGTTCAGGGCGCGAGCATGCCCCTGAAAAAGAGCTTTCGTCGTCAACCGCAAAGGGAGCAAACGGCGCCGCTGAACTGGCCCCCAGGACGGCTTATACCAAAAGGCTCGTCTTTGATGTGCCTGAAGGGAGCTACAGGCTCCGCGTCTTCACCCCTGTCGTAGTCAAGACCGGTCCTGAAGGCGGGACTTTTCAGGGAAGGTTTTTCTATTATGATATAGGGCCGCTCAGGTGACGTCTCTAATGTAAAAGCGTCAGTATGAGGCTGCCGCTAAATCAGGAAACTCTGATTTATACATTGACTTGTCATTGCGAGCGTAGCGACAATTTTTGCAGGATAGCAAAAATTGAACTTCGAGCGTGAGCGAGAAGGCCCGAAGGGTCGAGCTCCAGGGATGGGGCGAGATAAGCAATCTCGTCTTTTGATAAATCAAACACTTAGAGATTGCTTCGTCACTTCGCTCCTCGCAATGACAGCAGGTGAGCATTTTTATTTATGCCCGACGCTTAAGGTCAGGAAAAAGAGCGATTTTTATGATAAATTCCATAGCTAAACTCCTTTCAATCCTGAACTCCGGGACAGACCCAAACCAGATAAGCCTTGCCTTCGCCTTTTCCATGGTGGCGGGCCTCACGCCTTTTTTCGGCATCCACAACCTCGTTGTATTTTTTCTCGTGCTGGTCTTGAGGGTCAATCTTTCCGCATTTATTCTGGGCACGGCCCTTTTCAGCGGCCTCGCTTACGGCCTCGACCCTCTTTTCCACATCATAGGCCTGAAACTCCTTACATGGGACGCCCTTCGCGGCGTATGGACTCAGATGTACAACACGGCCATCTTCAAGGTGGCGCGCTTCAACAACACCATCTTCATGGGCAGCCTCGTATCATCCATCATCCTGTTCGTCCCTTTCGTGCTGGCCGGAAACCTCCTCATAAGAAAGTACAGAAAGCATGTCCTTTCCTATGTTGAAAAGACGAGGATAGTGCAGGCGTGGAAGGCGACCGGCATGTACAGGGTGTACCAGAGCTACAGGGACTTGCGGAGCCGCCTATGAAGTGGATTCGTTGGCGCGGCTTTATCGCTTTCGTGGTCCTGACGACTATCGTATCGGTTTTCTGGTTTCTCCTCATAGACCAGATAATTGAACGGTACATCGAAAAGACAGGCACCTCGATAGTCGGCGCGAAAGTCGAGCTCGACAAGGCCGACCTGTCTCTTTTCCCGCTTGGGCTTACGCTTACCGGACTTCAGGTCACTGATCCCGGCTCACCCATGAGAAACGCGGTCGAAGCCGAGCGCATCGCTTTCCTCATGGACGGAGTGAATCTCCTCCTCCGTAAGGTCACGATAGACGAGATGACCGTCTCGGGTGTGAGGCTCAATACCCCGAGGAAAAGCTCTGGCGAGGTCAAAAAAACGCCGGTCCTGCCCGGCCACGAAGAGCCGCCCATCCTGACATTCGAGATACCCGCCGTAGAGGATGTCCTCAAAAAAGAAGAGCTTGAGTCGTACAAGGTCGTTGAAGAGCTTCAGGGCCGCATCGAAGCTGACAGGGAAAAATTCACGAAGGCGGCCGAAAGGCTACCTGATGAAAAGCGCATTGAGGCGTACAGGGAAAGGTTCGAGAAGATAAAGGCTGGGGGAAGGAGCCCGGCCGAGATGATCGCGAAGGCGAACGACCTTATCGCCTTGAGGGAAGACATAGAAGATGACGCCAACCTCATAAAGACCACGGCACTTGATGTCGGCAAGACCGCCAGCTATTACAAAGAGCGCGTCGAGTTCGCCGCGGGCGCGCCTCAAAGGGACATAAAAAGGCTCACCGAGAAATACGCGCTCACGCAGCAGGGGCTCATGAACCTCAGCAAGGTCTTTTTTGGCGGCGAGCTTTTCCGCTGGGTCGATAAGGCCCTTCTCTGGAGGGAGAGGGTAGACCGCGTGACGAAGGTCTACCAGAAAGAGCCCGGCGTCGAAGTCAAGCCAAGGGGCAATGGCGCTGATGTGCGTTTCCCTGAGGCCAACCCCACGCCGGACTTCCTCATAAGAAAAGCCCTTGTCACCCTGACTATCCCCTCCGGCGATATCTCAGGCGAGGTACTGGACATAACAGGAGACCAGAATATCCTCGGCAGGCCCACTAAGTTCCGCTTCTCCGGTAGCAAGCTCAAGGGGCTTGATTCTATGGCCCTCATAGGGGAAGTCAACAGGGTCGTGCCGGAGAGCCCCAGGGACTTCATTAAGTTCGATATGCGCGGCTACAAAATAAAAGACCTCGCGCTCGCCAAGGGCGGCAATATGCCGCTGGCGTTTAGCAAGGGCCTTGCAGACCTTTCGGTCACGGGCGAGATAAGAGAATTCAAGCTGGACGCTGGAATAAGGGCCGCCCTGTCCGGCATAGATGTAAAGGCCGGAAAACCTGATGAAGACAACCCGTTCCTCAAGGCCGCCGCGTCCGCCCTCACTGGCGTCAAAGGCTTCGGCCTTCAGGCTGGAGTCAAAGGCACAGTCGACAATTACACTTTGAGCATGACATCCGACCTCGACAGCGTGCTCATGAAGTCGGCGGGCAGCGTAGTTGCCGAAAAGGCGGCACAGTTCAGAGGCGAGCTTACCCGTGAGATAAACGCGAAGGTCGGCAAGCCCATCGAAGAGTTAAAGTCCGAGCTGTCCTCGTTCAACGGTATCCAGCAGGAGCTTGACAAGAGGCTCCGCCTGACGGACAAGCTCAAAGAAGAGATAACCAAAAGCCTGCCTACTAAGGGCTTTAAGATACCCGGCCTGTCCTTCTGATAAAAATTGCTCTTTTTCCTGACCTTAAGCGTCAGGGCGTAAATAAAAATGCTCACATATTGTCATATATGCTCCGCTTTTTATTTCCGCCCTTCCTTGACTTCAGAAAAAATAGCTAATTTTTAGATGCTACTCTAAATGAGAATTGCTCTTTTTCCTGACCTTAAGCGTCAGTTCGTAAATAAAAATGCTCACATTATTGTCATATATGCTCCGCTTTTTATTTCCGCCCTTCCTTGACTTCAGAAAAAATAGCTAATTTTTAGATGCTACTCTAAATGAGAATTGCTCTTTTTCCTGACCTTAAGCGTCAGTTCGTAAATAAAAATGCTCACATATTATTCATATATGCTGCGCTTTTTATTTCCGCCCTTACTTGACTTCAGAAAAAATATCTACTTTTTAGAAGCAGCCTTAACTTAAAAACTCCGTTTGACAAAGTCTTCCTTGAGGGTAAGCTCATACACTGATACTCATCAAGGAGGGCCGCATTGCCTGAGCCAGCCAGCTTAAAAAAAGGTTACAGCGAAGCCGTCATAAAAGAGATACTCGGCCCGGGCGGGTCTTCCACCCCTGTCCTTATAATAGCCGGGCACATGGACGACGAGGCGATAGGCGCGGCGGGCATGCTGAAGTATCTTAAAAACCTTAGCGTGCTCCACATAACAGACGGAGCGGCAAGGAACGGGCGGGCCGCGCGCGCCAGAGGCTACGCGACCCGTGAAGGCTATGCGAGAGCCCGGGGCGCGGAACTGCGGGAGGCGTTGAGCCGGATGCTCTGTCAGCCGATGGACCTGACCACGCTCGCCGTGCCTGACCTCGACGCCTCATACAACCTGCCTGCAATAACTCACGGCGTAAAAGAGATAATCGCCAGACACAGCCCTGCCGTAGTTATCACTCACCCGTATGAAGGCGGCCACCCTGACCACGACTCAGCCGCTTTCGCCGTTTCTGCCGCTTGCATGATCATTTCAAAGGAGGGCAAAACCCCGCCTGTCATACAAGAGTTCACCTCATATCATGGCGAGGGCAGGAAGATGGTCACATCGCGCTTTCTGCACTCAAGAGCAGATGAAGCCTGCGTTGAGCTTTCCGAGGAAGAGCGGGTTTTCAAGGAGGAGATGTTATCGTGCTACAGGACGCAGAAGGGCGCTCTCAAAAACTTCCCCATTGGCGTTGAGAGGTTCAGGAAGGCCCCTGTCTATGATTTCTCCAGCCCTCCGCACGAAGGGCGCCTCTTTTATCAGCACTTTGACTGGGGCTTGCCGGGGCGCATGTGGCCTTCTCTGGCCGTAAAAGCTATGCGAGAGCTGGGTATAGGGGAGGGGAGGACGCGACGGGACTTCTCAGAGTTCAGCCCCAGGGCCGTTTACAGGTATATGAAATACCTGAGGAACAGGAGCGCGTTTTTTAGCTGAGCTTTGCCCGGTTGACAAACTCAAAAGTTGGATTAAAGTATTCTTTTAATACGAAAGCCGGATAAAATCGTATGTATGAATACCCGTTGCTGCTGGTGCTTCTGGGCCTCCTGACTATCTTGTTCGGGGTCGCGCTTCTGACTGTACTTGCCGGGAAGGTAAAGGCGTAAAAGCCTGGACCTGTCCTGTGGTTCATTCAGAGGCGATTGCGGAGCTTACAAGAAAGGCAACCGGAAAGGAGCCGAGGGCTTCCCCGGCCTCTATTTCTTTCCCCTGCGGAATGCTCTGCCCTGTAAACGCGTCTTTCCATTCATATCCGTGAAGCTCGTCAGGCAGAATGACGGTTGTGTCACCCCACTTCTCTCCTATCGCGTACTCGCCTTCACGCACGACCGATGTCAAAAATCTTGCTGCTATTGTGATGCTCGCTTCCCTTTCTCCTGTTCTGGCAAAGGCCACAAGATTCCTTGAATACTCTCCTTCGCATTCAAGCGGCATATACGGCGAGGCATTGAAAAGCTCAAAGCGTTTTTTTCTTTCGTTCAGGGCCATGTACATAAGAAAAAGTTTTATCCGGCCGTCCTCCGGGCTTTTGAGGAGTTCAGCGATGAGCCCTTCCATGTCGATGTCCGCCCTGGCGGAGATGTCATCGAGCAGCATTTTTCTTACGCTGAAATCAACGGGCCGCCTGTTGTCAGGGTCGACCATGCTGAAGTCCCACAGCTCGGTGCCCTGGTAGAAGTCCGGCACCCCCGGACAGGTTATTTTCAGGAGGGTCTGAGAAAGCGAGTTCATCATCCCGTACCAGGCGACCTTTTTCTGGAACGGGATGAACGAATCGAGAAAGGGGTTTGGCTTTGTCTCGTCGAGGCAGCTTTCCATGAACCTTACAAACGCGTCTTCATACTCTTTGTCAGGCTTGAGCCACGCCGTGTGTATCTTGGCCTCCCGCACCGCTTTTATCATGTGCTCTCGCATGCGGTCTTTAAAAGAGCTGAGCGCGGCGGCGTTAAAAGGGAACGAGCCCAGGAGCGACTGGTAAAAATAGTACTCGTCGTTCCTGTCCGGGATTTTCTTTGCCTGGCCGCGCTTTTTTCTGTTGAGCGAGCTCCATCTTTTTAAATGCCGCTCCCATTCGCCGGGCAGTTCTGAAAGTACATTTACCCTGGCCCGCGCGTCTTCGCCCCTTTTGGTGTCGTGCGTCGCGGTGGCGCTCATGGAAGCGGGCCGCAATGCCGCGGCTGTCCTGTTCCTTGAATGGAAGTCCTCCAGAGAAGTGCCGAAAGCCGAAGGGGAGCCGCCGACCTCGTTCAGCGATATGAGCCTGTTGTAAACATAAAAAAGAGTGTCTTCAATGCCCTTTGCCATTAGCGGGCCGGTGAACTGCTGGAACCTCATGACAAACCTCAGCCACTCCCTTTTTTCCTCCTCAGACTGATATTCCCTGTAGTTGAGCGTGAGCACCTTTTCGAGGAAGGTAAGCTCGTTCAGGAGCGCGGGGTTTTTCCCTATCGCCCTGCGGGCCGCGTCTTTTATGTAACGGATGTCAACGGCGGCCTCTATCCCGGGGCTTATGTATGTCCTGTATACCGGGAATTCGGCCATGACCTCGACTATCGCTTTTTTAAGCCCCTGGAGCGTTATGTCGCTGCCGTACCTGTCAGAGCTCAAGGTGATTTTCAGCAGCTGGGCGAGGTTGCTGACATCGCTCATCATGTCCATCTCGGTGATGAGCTTTTTCTTTTCGTAGAAGAGCGCGGTGCACTGGGTCTTGAGCCCTGTGAAGCTGGTGTATATCTTCGTGAAGCGGGTTTCATTCGCGTGATCGCAGAAAAGCCCGTTCACTCTCGCGAGAAAATCATAGCCGGTCGTGCCTTCCAGCGGCCAGTTGAGCGGCAGTTCTTCGTCCGGTCCGAGTATCTTTTCCGCGACAATGTATATCCCTCCGGTTTTCTCCTTCAGGCGCGTAAGATATTCGAGCGGGTCGAGAAGCCCGTCTATGTGGTCTACTCTGAGGCCCGTTATCCCGTATCCTATGAGGTTGAAGACAAGTGAATGGGTTTTCCCGAAGACATGCTCGTCCTCGGCGCGCAGCGTAATGAGCTCGTTTATGTTGAAAAACCGCCTGTAGTTTATCTCTTCGGCCGCGACCTTCCAGAACGAGAGCTTGTAGACCTGCTCTGAGAGGAGCCTGTCAAGGAGGTTGTAGCTCTCCGGGTTCCCGGGGACGCCGTTGAAAAGCTCGATGCTTTCGTCAACGAGTTTTTTTATCGCCGGGTTTCTGGAGTACAGCTCCCAGAGCATCCTTTTGACGAAGAGCACCTGGTCGTGAAGCTCATCATCTTCGCCTGTTGGGAGGTTCTTCAAGACATAGAGGATGCCGAGAAGCTTGATGAAATCCGGGTGCTCCCGGCCGAGCTCGAAGACGAGTTTTCTTAATCCATAAGTGAGGAAGTAATGGTACGAGTCGATCCTCAACGGGAACCTGTTGCCGGAGTAGTTGACCGTGAGCCCTGCGTCCGAGTAGGCAAGAAGTATCTGTCCGGCTTCAAGCGCCTCTCCGTATATCCTGCCGAGAAAAGGGGCCAGCACCCGCTCCCGTATGCCTTCGTAGGGGTGGTCCCACTCGATATCGAAAAAGCTCAGGAACCTTGAACTTCGCCCCTTTTCCATCACATCCATGAGCATCGCGTTGGCGCTGCCGTAGGACATGTGGTTCGGGACTATGTCCTGGACCCAGCCCATGTGCCGCCCTTTGAGCGCCTCCAGGGCCTCAGTAAGCTCTTCGACCGTGCCTACTTCAGGGTTCAGGTGGTTGTGGTCTACGATATCGTAGCCGTGAAGGCTCCCGGCCCTGGCCTTGAAAACCGGCGAGGCGTATATGTCGGTTATGCCGAGGGCGTCAAGGTAGCCGATTATGTCGATAGCGTCTTTCAGGCGAAAGGCCGGATTGAACTGGAGCCGGTAGGTCGACGATGGGATGCGCATACTCAGGAGACTCTTACATGGAAGTAGTTCCCGAGGTCTTCGAAGAGGGCGGCCCATCTGGCGGCTGTCTCGTCCCCTTTTTCACCCTTTTCCCTGGCTTCCCGGTAGACGCCCATGCCAAGGGCGAAGTAGATGTTCTGTGCCTTCCAGAGGTTCAAATTCACCGGGGTCTCACGCAGGAGTTTTATGGCGTCCCTCAGGACGGTCAGGGGCTCGAGCCCTGCCGGGTCTTTTTGTATCTCCTCCATGCGCCCGTTTATCCACGAGCTTGCCACGAACCCTATTGTCTCCGGGTCGAGCGGGACTGACAGGTGCTTTGAAACCTTGACCAGCTGCGCCATCTGGTTCATGTCGAGCGCGCTGGAGCCGTTGAAAAGGGCCTTGAGGTCGTGGTGTATGATGAATTCCGCCGACACTCCGAGCGGCTTCGGGCGCGGTATCCCGAGCTTTCCAAGGAAATCTATGACGCCGTAGTTGCTGTCGAAGACATTCCTGTGGAAGCCCTCGATGTCCCTGTAGGTCAGCTCAAGTATCTGGTTCAATATCTTTCTCTGCTCGTCCTTGAAAAGGTGCCAGAGCGAATAATTGGCAGTGCCGTAGTGTTTGTCCATGAGCCTTATTACTTCCGGAAGGTCGCCCTTTTCAAAGGCCGTTTTCAGCTCGGACTCCGTCGCGTGGAAGTCCTCGTCTCCTTTGAAGTACCTGACCCCGCAGTTCAGGCTCACCTCTCCCATGTGCAGAACCGCTGAGTTTACGACCGCCTCTTCCCAGGTTACTTTCGAGCTTATGCGCGTCTTTCCTATGGCGAGCTTGCGCTTGCCGGCCTCTATTTTTTCGAAGACTTCGTTTTCGATATCGAAAGAATATATCCCGGTTTTTTTTTTCAGAGGATTGGAAAAGGGATGATATCGCGTGGTGGGCCCCCACCCTCAGGAGGTCTACCCTGGCCGGTTTCGCGTACATGTTGTATACGGCCCTGGCGTTTTCGTGGAGGTTGCTCGGGGCCGCTTCAAGGCCTCGTTCGAAGTCTTGCTCCAGAAGTATGCCGGAAGTCTCCTGGGCGAGCTGGATGGCTCTTGAGGCGTACTGCATCACCTGGACGGTCTCGATCCCGGATACCTCGTCGAAAAACCACCCGCAGCTCGTGTACATGAGCTGGGCGCCCCGCTGCATGCCCAGGAGCTTCAAGGCCCGGATTTTCTCGTCCCTTGAGAGCTCCTTTTTCGCCTGCTCCCCGAAGAAACGATCCACATTTTCGGGCGACCTGTCGTTTATGACCTCGATGTACTCATTCCTTGCGGCCCAGGGGTCTTTGAGGTATTGGGACGCTTCCTGCTCGAACATGGGCGCGAAGGCGTCACGGAGATTGTCCAGGGCCGCCCTCAAAGGGGCCCTCCACTGCTGGTTCCACGCGGGGTAGCCGCCGGTCGAGCACCCGCAGTCCGCGCGCCACCTCTCTATGCCGTGAACGCAGCTCCACGACGAGTTGTCGTGTATCTCAACGAGATGGTCAGGAGGGAACTTTTCGAGATACTCGCCGTAGTTCGTAAGCCTGGCCAGCCCCTCGGATTCGAGATGGTGGATGCAGTATGAAAGGGCCATGTCCCCGTGCTTGTGATGATGTCCGTAGGATTCGCCGTCGGTTGCGATGTGCACGAGAGCGCTCGTCCTGTTGTCCTGGGGGAAGGCCCCGGAGAGCCTTTTGGCGAAGCTCTCTCCGTTGTCCAGCAGGTGGCCGAAGCCAAGCTCCTGGGATATCTCGCCGTTGTAGAAGAAAATGGATATGCTCCTGCCTGACGGGAGCTGGCACAGGTAAGGCATGTTCGGGTCTACAGCTTCCCCGGTAAGCTCTTTCCAGCGGCTTCCCTTTATCGCCTTCTTGACTCTTTTTGCCTGCCGGGGGGCCAGCACCGTGAACTTTATTCCGAGCTCGGCCAGGACTTCGAGAGTTTCTGTGTCAACGGCGGTCTCGGGAAGCCACATGCCTTCCGGCTCCCTTTTGAAGCGGGCCCTGAAGTCCTTTATGCCCCAGTACGCCTGCGTGTACTTATCCCGCCTGTTTGCCAGCGGCATTATCATGTGATTATAGACCTGCGCGAGCGCCGAGCCGTGGCCGGAGAAATTTTCCATGCTCAACTTGTCGGCCTTTAAAATCTCGGCGTAGACCTCCGGGTTGTCGGTGTGCATGCTGTAAAGGAGCGTCGGCCCGAAGTTGAAGCTTATCTTCGAGTAGTTGTTTATTATGTCTATTATCTTGAGGTCAGGCCCGAGGACCCTGGCGGCGGTGTTCGGCTCGTAGCATTCCGCCGTTATCCGCTGGTTCCAGTCATGGTAAGGGTAGGCCGAGTCCTGCAGCTCTATTCTTTCGAGCCACGGGTTCTCCCTGGGCGGCTGATAAAAATGGCCGTGTATACAGATGTATTTCTCCATTACTCTTCCTTTCGCCTGGCTCTAAAAATTGCTCTTTTTCCTGACCTCTGCGTCAGGGCGTAAATAAAAATGCTCACATATTATTCATATATGCTGCGCTTTTTATTTCCACCCTTCCTTGACTTCAGAAAAAATATCTAATTTTTAGAGGCAGCCTTTATGTAAAGGACGAAAGACATCTCTCTCATAATGGTTTCCGCCGGGGCCTCGGCGATACCTGGAAGGGCCGACCCCGGCCCCTCCCAGACCTCTTCAGCCGAGTCCAGCGCCTTTACCCACCTGCCTTTTGGAAAGGGCATCTTGAGGGGGCGCGCATCCGAATTGAAATTGAAGGCCGCGAAAGTCGAGCTGCCCTCAAACTCTTTCTTCATAAAAAAAATCTTTTCTTCCTCGAGACCCCAGGCATGGACAATGCTGTCTGCCGGCGAAAGGGCAGGGACCTCGCGCCGTATGCGTATGAGGGTCCTGTAGAGGTTCAGGAGCACCGCGTGAGAGCCCTCAATCCTTTTATCCCACGCTAAAATCGACCTTTCGAAAGTGGCAGTGTCGTCAGGGATCGGCGGCTCGGCCCCCAGCATGAAGGCGCTGAATTCTTTTTTTCTGCCGTCCCGCACGGCCTGCAGTAGCTCGCCGCCTTCGTGATTTACGAAATAAAGGAACGGGGCATCTTCTCCGTACTCTTCGCCCATGAAGATAAGCGGGATGTACGGAGACAGAAGTAGCGCGCCGGAGGCGAGCTTGAGACCTTCGAACGGGACAAGGGCAGAGAGGCGCTCGCCGAGCAAGCGGTTCCCGACCTGGTCATGGTTCTGAGAGAAGACTATGAACCTGTCTTTAGGGACTAAAATCGAACTGCTGCCGAAGCTGCGCCGTCTGTACCTGGAGTGCTGGCCAGAGTACACGAACCCTTCGTTCATCGATTTCACCATCTGCCAGGGCGCTCCGAAGTCGGCGTAGTAGCCGTCCTGCTCGCCGGTCAAGAGTGTGTGAAGGCAGTGGTGAAAGTCGTCGCACCAGAGCGCGTCCAGCCCGAAAGAGTGCTCGTCCGTGCTGACGGCCCTGGTGTCGTTCAGGTCGTCTTCGGCGAAAAGGTAAAAGGGCCTGCCCTTTGATATGGCGTACTCGCCCACCTTCCTACTGAGGACTTTGAGGAACGGGACGGCGCTGGTGTCGATTATGGCGTGGATAGCGTCAAGCCTCAGGCCGTCGAGGTGATAATGCTCGAACCAGTGGATCGCGTTCTCGATGAAGAAGTTTCTTACAGGGTCGCTTTCAGGGCCGTCGAAGTTCATGGCCATGCCCCAGGGCGTTCTGTAAATGTCGGTCAGGTACGGCCCGAACTCCAGTGCGTAGTTGCCCTCCGGGCCGAAATGGTTGTATACGGCGTCGAGGATGACGGCCATGCCCCTGTAGTGGCATTCGTCCACGAGCCTTTTTAGAGCAATGGGGCCGCCATAGGTGTTCTGGACGGTGAACGGGAAAACGCCGTCATAGCCCCAGTTCCTTTCTCCGGGGAACTGGGCAACGGGCATGAGCTCGACGGCGTTTATGCCGAGGTCTTTTAAATCGTCCAGCCTTTTTATTATTGAATCGAGGCGGCCTTCAGTGGTGAAGGCGCCCGTGTGCAGCTCGTATATGACCATGCTGGCCGGGCGTATGTTTTCCCAGCCGTCGTCGGTCCATTTGAATGAGGCGTGGTCAACGACCTCTGAAGGCCCGTGGACGCCGAGCGGCTGGAAATGCGAGGCAGGGTCAGGCCGTTCTTGTCCGTCCAATACGAAAAAATAGCGGGCCCCGGGCCAAGCCCCTTTGACAGAGGCGCGCCAGTACCCGAAATCAAGCGGCTCCATCGGGGCAAAGCTCCACGGCCCGTCCTCAGGCGAGGAGATTTTAAGGCCCATCTCCTTTGCCTTCGGAGCCCATACGGTGAACTCGCTCCTGCCGTCTCCAAGGTAGCTGGGGCCTGTTTTCATCCTGGATGGGATTCCCGGTTTTAAGCGGCGCGCTGCGTTTTTATAAGTTTATGTTTTGTAAGGGCAAGGGGGCGGTTTGCCCCCTTGCCCAAGGGTCAGATTAAGTCTATACCCGGATATGTATAAGTCAAACCATTGATTTGTCATTGCGAGCACAGCGACAATTTTTGCAGGATAGCAAAAATTGAACTTTGAGCGAAAGCGAAAAGGCCCGAAGGGTCGAGCCCCACGGACGGGGCTCGATAAGCAATCTCGTTTTCTGATAGATTAAGCATTAAGAGATTGCTTTGTCGCTTCGCTCCTCGCAATGACGGAAGGCCTCTATCTCCTGCCGCCTTCGTGCCGCCATTCCCAGCCGGTTATCTCGGCCGGGTCGACGCCGTACTGGTCGATGTAGGCCCTGTGGTCGAGGAGCTTTTTCGAGTACTTCATCACGAGCTTTTCCGCTTCAACGGCCTTTGACGGGGTGTGCATGGCTATCTTTTCGGCGGCGTACATGACGAGGTGGTACCTGCTCGTCCGGTTTCTGACGTGCATGTCAAACGGGGTGGTCGTCGTCCCTTCTTCCCTGTAGCCGTTTATGCTGAACCTGTCGTTGCCAGGCCTCTCCCACACTAACTGCTTTATGGCGGCCGTGTACCCGTGGAAGTTGAAGATTACCGGGCAGCCCATCGGGAATATGCGCTGGAACCGTGCTTCGTCGAGGCCGCCCGGATATTTCTGCGGTATCCCTAAAACAAGTATGTCGATGACATTCACCACCCTTATCCGCCAGCCAGGGGCCTCTTCACGGAGTATCTGGGCCGCTGCCATGGCCTCCAGCGTAAGGTTGTTGCCGCTTGCGGCAAGCACCAGCTCCGGGTCTTCCCCGCCGTTGGTCGAGGCCCATTGCCAGATGGCTATACCGGCCCGGCAGTTCTCCATGGCCTCGGCCATGGTAAGCCACTGCACCATCGGCTGCTTGCTCGCTATGACGAGGTTTATGCGGTCTGTCGAGGCGAGGCAGTTGTACATCGTGCAAAGCAGCGTATTGGCGTCCGGCGGCAGGTAGATGCGGTATATGTGCCCTTTTTTCGTGAGCATGTTGTTTATGAAGCCAGGCCCCTGGTGCGAATACCCGTTCTGGTCCTGCCTCCACGCTTCCGAGGTGAGGATGAAGTTCATGGAGGAGATGGGTTTTCGCCATTCGACCTCAAGGGACGACTTCAGGAACTTGGAGTACTGGTTTATCATGCCGTCGACTATCTGGAGGAACGCCTCGTAGCAGGGGAATATGCCGTGCCTTCCCGTGAGCAGATACCCCTGAAGCCAGCCTTGGCAGTTGTGCTCGCTAAGTATCTCCAACACCCTGCCTTCCGGGCCAATCTTTTCGGCCCCGGGCGGGATTGGCCAGAGGTACTGGCGGTTCGTAACATCAAGTACGGCCCCGAGCTTGTTCGACTCCAGCTCGTCAGGGCATACTATCCTGAAGTTGTTGTCGGCGGAGTTGCTCTTTACGACCTCTTTCAGATAGTCGCCAAAGACTTCCATCGCGCTCTCTTCGGTA
>MGPK01000032.1:42873-77053 GCA_001795535.1 Deltaproteobacteria bacterium GWA2_54_12 | reverse complement strand
CACGAAGGTGTGCCTCTGGCTTCTTGCTATAGGGGCGAAGACCTCAGGCTGATCGACCTTGACTATCAGTGTCCATCGGAGAGAGGGGATGCACATGGACGCGCTGACGACCATCTCGCCCCTGTAGCCCGGCCATAGCCCCGTCACCTCTTTTCCGCGCTCCAAGCACTCCCTGACGGGATAGGTGTCTACCTTCACTCTCAACACAGAGTCAGGGATAAACCTCGATTGCGTGAGCATGAGCTTGTCTTTGTTCACAAGATATATCTCAAAGGTTCCCCACCTGCCCCACTCCCGGTAGGTCAGTGCGCCGAGGCGCTTGATGTAGTCACCGGTAAAGAACTGGCCGAATTTTGAAAGCTCGGTAAAACCGGTTATAACGCCTATGACTTTTCCGGGATCACGGCGGCTGTGTATCGGGGCCGAGACCGCCACTTCCGGGCCGAACTTTGATACTACCTCGGTCACGGAGATGCCCTTGAGCCCGCTCCTGAAGAAATCTTCTTTCGAGAGGTCTTCGCCCTCCCAGCCGGGAATTGTAGAGGCCAGTACTTTTCCGTCAGGGGCGGTAACGATGCTGAGCCGGTACATCTCATTGACCAGCGGCAGCTTGTATTTCCTCATGTATTCGCTCAGCACCCTCCCGGCGGGCTCACCCTGCATTTGATCGAGGGTTCCGACTATGAAACCGTCGCTCGCGAAATCATGCATTCTGTTCTTGTTCATCTGCAAATACATGAGGATATAGGCCTCCCTCTCGTCCGCCGTCTGCGTGAGCTCGGACACGAGGAGCTTTTCCATCTCAGCCCTGTCGTTCTCGAATATCTGGTTGATGACGATGAATACGGGCAAAAGTATGACCAGATAGGCTATAATGACCTTATATAAAAGAGAAAAACGGCGCATTGGTGGCATCAGGGTATCTCTCCCTTGCTTGTAAGGGGAAAAAGTCGCAAAACCGGCTATTCCGAGTCTATAGTAACCCTGCCCCATGTCAATACGCCGCTGGCGTGCCTTTTGTCACATACTTCCCAATCCTGCGGGTGTAGATTCAGCTAATCTCAAAGAGGAGTCTTATCCATGAAAAGATATCTGCCAGTTTTCGCAGCCGGGATCATTTTCGCGGCCCTTTCAGCATCTCCGGCAAAAGCGGAAGTAAACATAAATATCGGCATAGGCCTCCCCAAAATCGCGGTAGTCGCACCTCCGGCGGTAGTCGTCATCCCCGGGACCTATGTCTATATCGCCCCTGACCTGGACGAAGATCTCTTTTTCTACAGGGGCCACTGGTGGAGGTCGCACGGGCGGAGATGGTACAGGGCGGACGACTTTGGCGGCCCGTGGATAATAATAAGCTTCGATAAGACGCCGAGGGCGTTAAGAAGTCTCCCTGTCCGCTACAGGGACCTGCCTCCGGGCCTCGAACGGATGCCTCCCGGCCATGTCAAGAAGCACTGGAAGGAATGGGAAGAGAAAAAACACTGGGAAAGCAGGCGCGAATGGAAGGAACACAAGCGCGAGCACAGGGAACACAAAGAGCATAAAAAACACGGGCGCGACCGCGACTGAAGATAATAAAAAGCCCCGCTGCCGGAAGGCAGCGGGGCTTTTTATTTTAGAAGATTACTAAAGAACCTGTCTTGTTCAGGCTGCTTAAAAAGCTCCAGATGCTTCTCGTCGAGGAGCAAGGAATGCGGCGTACTCTTTTTGTACGCCGCATTGACGCGCTACGCTGACAACGACGCAGATGGGCTTATTAAGAAGCCGTAAGCCTTAGCAGTCGTAGTACAGGAAGAACTCATACGGCACCGGGCGGAGCCTGATGGGGTCGAGCTCGGCTTTCTTCTTGTACTCTATCCAGGTGTCGATGACATCCTGGGTGAAGACATCTCCCTTCATGAGGAACTCGTGGTCGGCCTTCAATGCGTCGAGGGCCTCTTCAAGAGAACCGCAGGCTGAAGGTATCTTGGCGAGCTCTTCAGGCGCGAGCCCGTAGATGTCCTTGTCAAGGGGCTCGCCCGGATGTATCTTGTTCTGTATGCCGTCCAGGCCGGCCATGAGCATGGCGGCGCAGGCCAGGTAGCCGTTGCATGACGGGTCAGGGAACCTCACCTCTATCCTCTTGGACTTGGGCGAAGGCGAGTACATCGGTATCCTCACCGAGGCCGAACGGTTCCTGCTGGAGTACGCCAGGTTGATGGGGGCCTCATAGCCGGGGACCAGACGCCTGTAGGAGTTAGTGCCGGGGTTGCAGAACGCGTTCAGGGCCCTGGCGTGCTTCAATATGCCGCCTATGTAGTAAAGGGCCATCTCGCTCATGCCGCCGTACTCGTTGCCCGCGAAAAGGGGCTTTCCGGCCTTCCATATCGACTGGTGCACATGCATGCCGCTGCCGTTGTCGCCGAAGATGGGCTTGGGCATGAATGTTACGGTCTTGCCCCACCTCTTCGCGACATTCTTCACTATGTACTTGAACCACATGAGCTTGTCGCCCATCCTGACGAGGCTGTCGAAGCGCATGTCTATCTCGGCCTGACCGGCTGTGGCGACCTCGTGGTGCTGCCTTTCCACGCGTATGCCGACGCTCTCCATGACCATGCACATCTCGGAGCGGATGTCTTCCTGGCTGTCGGTCGGGGGCACCGGGAAGTAGCCTTCCTTGTGCCTGGGCTTGTAACCGAGGTTCGGGCCCTCTTCCCTGCCGGTGTTCCAGACGCCTTCGACGGAATCAATGTGGTAGTAGCCGTGGTTGGCGCCCTGGCTGTACCTGATGTCGTCGAATATGAAGAACTCGGGCTCAGGGCCGAAGTAGGCGACATCGCCTATGCCGGTGGACTTCAGGTACGCCTCTGCCTTCATGGCGATGTTCCTGGGGTCCCTGGAGTAGGGCTCCTTGGTTATGGGGTCGACTATGTTGCATATGATGCTCAGGGAAGGCGTTTCGTGGAACGGGTCCATTATGGCCGTGGCCGGGTCGGGCATGACGAGCATGTCGCTGGCGTGGATCGGCTGCCAGCCCCTGATGCTGGAGCCGTCAAAACCGAGACCCTCCTCAAAGATGTCCTCGGAGAGCTCGCTGACCGGCACTGAGAAGTGCTGCCAGATGCCTACGAAGTCAAGGAACTTGAAATCGACCATCTTGGCGTTCTTTTCCTGTGAAAGCTTAAGTACATCCTTCGGCGTCATTACAGAACCTCCTTATTATGTATCCGGTATGGAATAACTGCTTGGCAGTGCTGAAACAAAACCAATTTAGTTAAGGCTGCTCAAAAAGGTCCAGATGCTAGGAGTCGAGGCGCGAGGAATGAGGCGTACTTTTGTAGTACGCCGCAATTAACTCGCGCCGAAGACGACAACGCAGATGGGCATTTTTCAGCAGCCTGTCAGATGGCCTCTTCGCCCCTTTCGCCCGTCCTTATGCGCACGACCTCATCCACTGAAAGGACAAAGACCTTGCCATCGCCTATGCGCCCGGTGCGGGCCGCATTAACGATGGTCTCGACGACCTTGGCGACCATGTCTTCCTTCACGACTATCTCCATCTTTATCTTGGGGAGGAAGTCGACGACATACTCTGTGCCCCTGTAAAGCTCGGTGTGCCCCTTCTGCCTGCCGAAACCCTTGACCTCGGAGACGGTTATGCCCTTTATCCCTATCTCGTTGAGGGCTTCTTTCACCTCGTCGAGCTTGAAAGGCTTTATGATAGCCTCTATCTTCTTCATCAGAATACCCCCAGGGGATTTGAGTTCCCAAAAAACTAACACACGAGACAATGCTTGTAAAGCTGTTTAAAGCCTAAAGGCAGGCCAATTTGCCCGCTTGCTTGACCAATATACAAAAGCAATAACCGTGCCGTGTTTTTCTTCAAAAAAACAGCTTTTTTTGCCCCTAAGACAGGCCTTTCAGCCTAAAAAAGAGGCAGCCAGCCAAACGCCTGCACAGAAAACGCGCATCAGCCGATGAATCATCCATACTTTATCTATCTAAACCTCCCCTCCCTCGATGGGAGGGGATAGAGGGGAGGGTAATATCTTGTTCCTCCACCCTGCCTCCATGTCAAAAGCTTCAAGCAACAGGCCGACTCTGTTATACTCATTGGAGTTACGATGACACTGAGAGCCCTCATACTTATAATAATCCTGCTCGCGCCGTTTAGCGCCCTTGCTGAGGAGCCCGCATTGAGGAAAGCGCCGGTCGATAAAGACGGCAGGTTCTACAACCCCTGGCTAGGCGAAGAAGGCCGTTCTTTCTTCGATTTCCTCAAATGGAAGTTCTCGGACAACCCGTACAAGGAAGAAAAAAAGAAAAAGCCGGAGTTCCGCGTCCAGAAGCCAGATTTTCAGGCCCTTGAAAAGCAAAAAGGCGACTGGTTTGTCTGGCTGGGCCACTCAACCGTGCTGATGCGCGTGGGCGGCCTCGTAATAATGACAGACCCTGTCTTGTGGGATGTGAACTTCCTCGTAAAAAGACAGACCCCTCTGCCCATAGACCCGACAAGCCTCCCCAAGGTCGATATCGTGCTTATCTCCCACGGCCATTACGACCACCTGGACACGAAGAGCGTAAAATTCCTCAAAGAGCGGTTTGACCCGTTTTTCGTGACCGGGCCCGGCTACAAGGGCTATTTCAACTCTCTCGGCATAACGCGGCACGCCACCGTAGACTGGTCTGAAGAGTACTCTTACGGCGGCGTGAAGATAACTTCTCTTCCTGTCCAGCACTGGTCAAAGCGGATGCTTTCCGACGGGAACAGGATGCTCTGGTGCAGCTTTCTTATTGAGCGAAACGGGAAAAAATACTATTGGGTCGGAGATTCGGGCTATTTCAGCGGCTTCAGGGATATAGGCGAAAAGTACGGCCCGGTTGATGTCTTTTTCGGGCCTATAGGGGCCTATGAGCCGCGCTGGTTCATGAAAGAAAACCACATGAACCCGGAAGAGGCGTTAAAGGCTGCCAAAGAGCTCAAGGCCCGAGTGTTCGTGCCAATACACTGGGGGACATTCGACCTATCGGATGAACCTTTGGACCTTCCGGTCAGGCGATTGAAAGAGGTTTACAGAAAAGATTCGGGAGTGGAGTTGAAGATCGTGGAGCATGGGGGAAGTTATGTGCCGTGATTGGTTTCTCTATTGCCGCCCAAAACGCTCTGCGATTAAACGGAGGACAATTAAATAAATTACAGCAATGGCAAAAAAGAGCGGTTTGCTGGGGATCGCCGCTTTCAAAAGCTCATACGCCAACCCAAGGGAAGCCACACCTAATAGATATATATGCACCTTACGCATTATCAACCCTTGCGGATTATTGTTTCTTGCCGCCTATCCTGTTTTCAGTTCCCGCAACGAGACGCTTTATATTGTCTTTGTGCTTCCATATTATGAGAACAGCCACCACAACGCCCATGCCGACATAATTCCTGCCTCTCGGGAAAAAAGACATGAATACCGGCAGCATGGCCGCCGCTATCATCGAGGCGAGAGAGACATATCTCTTCAAATACGCCACGACAACGAATACGACCGCGCTCAATAGTGTCGCGAGCGGGCAGATTACGACCATGACGCCCAGGCCTGTCGCAACCCCCTTGCCTCCCTTGAAGCCGAGATAGACCGGGAAAAGATGGCCCAGAAAGGCCGCGAGCCCGACGAGGCTTACGAAAAGGCTTTCATGGTAGAACTGAAAAGCTAAGAACACCGGGACGCCGCCCTTCAATACATCTCCCAAAAGGGTCAATATCCCGGCGAGCTTGCCTGAAGTGCGCCCGACATTCGTTGCCCCGATGTTGCCGCTCCCGGACTTTCTCGGGTCGCCTTTGCCCATGACCTTTGAGATGACTATGCCTGTCGGTATCGAGCCGATAAGGTAAGCCGCGATTATGAAAACAATGTAAACGGTCGTGCGGTCCATAAATACGCCTGCCAAATGAATTCATAAAACCGGCGTATTATATCACCTGAAAATGTGATTAGGCAAATGAATAGGATTGGGAGGGGATTGTTATTGCCGCTTCTAAAAAACAGCTATTTTTTCTGAAGTCAAGGAAGGGCGGAAATAAAAAGCGCAGCATATAGGACAATAGGTACGGGCGCATATATTCATTTGGAATTGGGAAAAATGATAAGGATGAGATGGAAGGATTATTGCTGCCTCTAAAAATTAGATATTTTTTCCGAGATCAAGGAAGGGCGGAAATAAAAAGCGCAGCATATATGAAAATATGTGAGCATTTTTATTTCCGCCCTGACACAGATATCGGGAAAAATGGCAATTTTTAAAGATAGCTATTCGACAGTAACGCTCTTGGCCAGATTCCTCGGCTGGTCCACATCCGTGCCCTTCAGCACTGCGATATGGTAGGCCAGCAGCTGCAAGGGCACTGACATGATGATCGGCATCAAGTGTGAAGACGCCTCCGGCACACATATTAAGTCGTCTGCCTTCTGGCATGCCTCGGTGTCTCCGTCATTAACTATAGCTATGAGGCGGCCTCCCCTTGCCTTAACCTCTTCCATGTTCCCGAGCATCTTGGGGTAGCTCGCATCACGCGGGGCCATTGCCACGACCGGCATGTTCTCGTCAATAAGAGCTATGGGGCCATGCTTCATCTCGCCAGCGGCATAGCCCTCGGCGTGTATGTAGGAAATCTCCTTGAGCTTCAAGGCCCCCTCTAAAGCTATGGGGTAGTTAAGGCCCCTTCCCAGATAGATGAAATCACGGAGGTGGAAATATTTCTTCGCGAGAGACTCTATCGCGGGGGCCTGCTCCAAAACCTGATCGAGCTTCTTGGGAAGCCTTACAAGCTCCTGCACGAGGGCCACCGCCGCGTCAGTACTCACCCTGCCGGAACGCCTTCCCATGTACAGGGCCAGCAGGTAGAAGGCAGTGAGCTGGGTCGTAAAGGCCTTTGTCGAAGCCACGCCAATCTCGGGCCCGGCGTGCGTCATGAACGACCATTCGGTCTCCCTCGTGAGGCTCGACTCCATGACGTTGCATATCGATATGGTGCGCGCGCCTTTCCTCTTGCACTCTTTAACAGCCGCGAGCGTATCGGCGGTCTCGCCTGACTGGGAGACGGAGATCACGAGGCAGTTCTTGTCGACCAGCGGACTTCTGTAGCGGAACTCGGACGCGAGGTCGACCTCGGTCGGGACCTGAAAAAATTCCTCTATGAGGAACTTGCCGACAAGGGCCGCGTGCCAGGATGTGCCGCACGCCACAAGGTATATCCTCTTTATATCTTCGAGCGGTATATCAAATTTATTTAAGAAGACATCGCCTGTCTCTTCGGTGACAATCCCCCTGAAGGTATCTGTTATGGCCCTGGGTTGCTCGAATATCTCCTTGAGCATGAAATGCCTGTAGCCGTTCTTCTCGGCCATGATGGGCGACCAGTTGACGACAGTCGGGCTTCTGTCGACCTTTACGCCTTCAAAGGTCTCGACTTGGGCCCCTTGTTTTGTGATGGTGACCATCTCGCCGTCCTTGAGGAACAGGGCCTTCCGGGTGATATTGAGTATGGCCGGTATGTCGGACGAGAGTACTGATTCACCGTCGCCTATGCCGAGTATCAGCGGGCATTCCATGCGCGCGCCCACTATCCTGTCCGGCTCGCTTTCGCACATGGCCGCCAGCGCGTAAGTGCCCTTCACGAGCTTTACCGATGCCCTCACCGCCTCGACAAGGGACCTGCCCTTTTTTATCTCCCTGCATATTAGGTGGCTCAATATCTCGGTGTCTGTCTCTGACTTGAACTTCGCGCCCTCTGCCATGAGCTCTTCTTTCAGGGCGAGGTAGTTCTCTATTATGCCGTTATGCACGACCGCCACGCCGCCTTCGATGTGCGGGTGCGCGTTCTGCTCGGAAGGCCGGCCGTGGGTAGCCCAGCGGGTGTGCCCGATGCCTATGTTGCCGTCGAGCGGCTTTTTATCGAGCTCAGTGCACAGCTTATGGAGCTTGCCGACGCTCCTTCTCAACTCTATCTTGTCGCCCTTGAAAACGGCTATGCCTGAAGAGTCATAGCCCCTGTACTCGAGCCTTTTAAGGCCGTCGACGAGGACTCCTACAGTGTCCTTCGGGCCAACATAAGCTACGATGCCGCACATATTATTCCTTCTCCTTGCCTTTGCCTTTGAACTTTCTTCCGGCCCAGCCCTCTATTACCTTTTCAGGCGCTCTTGTTATGACGAGCGACCCGGCTGGGACATTCTTCGTGACCGTCGTGCCAGAGCCGACATAAGCGCCCTTGCCAACGGTGACAGGGGCGATAAGTTGGGAATCGCTCCCGATGAACGCGCCGTCCTCTATAGTCGTAACCGACTTGTTCGTGCCGTCGTAGTTGCAGGTGATGGTGCCAGCCCCGATGTTGACGCCCTCTCCTATGACCGAATCGCCCAGATAGGTGAGGTGGTTGGCCTTGCTGCCTTTTCCAAGCGAGCTTTTCTTCACTTCCACAAAATTGCCAATCCTTACCTTATCGGCAAGAATGGTCTTGGGCCTTAGCCTCGCGAACGGGCCTATGGCATTTTCTTTTCCAACCTCTGAATCTTCTATGACGGAATAGCTCTTTATCGCCGAGCCGTCGCCCACTTTCGACGAGGTTATTACAGAGCCTTCCTCTATGACGCACTTCGCGCCTATGACGGTCGCCCCTGTTAGACGCACGCCCGGGTATATGACGGTATCGACCCCGACTGCTACGCCGAAATCAACATAGGTGGCCCGTGGGTCTATTATTGTCACACCCGAGACCATGAGCGCCTCGTTAATGCGAGCCCTCATGTGCTCTCCGGCTATGGCAAGCTCGACCCTGTTGTTTACGCCCATGACTTCGGTGGCATCAAGTGTAGATATTGAATCGACCCTCAAGCCTTCGCCAACGGCCAGGTGCACGAGGTCAGGCAGATAATATTCGCCCTGCGCGTTCTCTTTGCCGAGTTTTTTGATGTTGGCATGAAGGAAGCTGGCGGAGAAAAGGTATATGCCGGTATTTACTTCCTGAATCTTCCTCTGGAGAGGGCTGCAGTCCTTTTCCTCGACTATCCGTATTATCTCCCCGTCGGCGTCCCGCACTATCCTGCCGTAGCCTTTGGGGTTTTCAACGACTGTAGTGACAAGAGAGATGGCCGCCTTTGCCTTTGCGCCCTTCCGGTGAAGGTCGAGCAGGGCCTTTACGGTCTCTTCCCTTATAAGCGGAACATCTCCGGAGAGCACGAGGACATCGCCCGTGAAATCGCGAAGCTCTTTCAAGGCGCACGAGACAGCGTGCCCCGTGCCGAGCTGCTCTTCCTGCGTGACGAACGAGAGGCCGTAATCCTTGAAGGCCTCTACGACGGCTTCAGAGCCGAAGCCCACGACCAGGACTATCTTTCCAGCGCCCGAGTTTTTGAGGAGGTTTACCGGGAAAAAGAGCATCGGCTTCCCGGCCACGATGTGGAGTACCTTTGGTTTTTCCGACTTCATCCTTGTGCCCTTGCCTGCCGCAAGGACAACAGCTGCGAGATTCTTCATAGCTTAAAAGAATATATTATACAGGGGGTTTCGTCAAGGGGTTTGGAAGTGGGGGCCTGACAGAAGCTGGTAGAAAATCACGAATAAAAACAGGGATATTGAGCAAGATTTATTGGGAACTGGGCATAGCCCGATACCTTCGCCGAATATTCGGGTTCAGGTTACAAACCTGAACCCGGTAAAAATGATGGTGGGCGGTGCCCATCCGGCTACCAGATCGCTTTACCCGGACCGGCTGATCCGGGTAACTGCCATCCCATTTGCGTAACGGTGCTTATGACTGCACATGCCAGCTCGGCCACGTGTCGCTGCACCTGATCGATAAATTGTCGATCTACGGGAGTATCGACAACCTCTTTCCGGCGGTTTACGAAGAAAGGAAGGGAAGCACCGCTGGCGTCCAGTAACCTCCATGAAGCGTGGCACAAAATGTTCCGTATTTTTGCGGCCTCTCGGAGTTTGTCCAGCAAAGCATCGAGATTATCGACTGTAGCGTCTGGATGCTCGCGCACTGCCTTTCCGTAGGCATCAATGAGATTCTTCAATTGGTCTATAAGCGCACGCTCCAATTTGGAGAGCCATTGATCGTAGGCTTCCGGGATCTCCGATTCGTTGTATAGTCGCATTGCGGTAAATGCAAAGATCGCCTTACGTAAGATTTCCTCAAGAAACCCAAACGTCGCAATCGCACGACCGAGACTCTCCCAGAAGGCTCCCTCATGTCTGTGTGTCGGAAACTTGTCAGGTAAGCGATCAAGGGCGACTATCAAACCGGCCAGCTTCTCGTTGGACATGGTCCTCCTCCGTGTTGGTAAGCCTCAGAACGGGGCGGTTGAGCGCGAACGAGCCCGACAGCGAGCGGAGATCGTCGTTCCCTTCCTCGCAATGACTGAAAAAACTACCACTGAACATTATAAAAACTTAGGGGGGCGTCCCTTCGGGACGCCCCCCCTTTATTCCAAACCTAAAGCTTTATCTTGCTCATGACCGTCAGCCGTTCGCCAAGAGACGGCTCCGGAAGGTCGGTTTCCGTCACCTCTTCCCTTACCGTCTCGCTTCTTATGGTGACCGACGCCCCGGCGCAGAACGGGCATTTCAAAGCCTTGCCGTGCTCAAGCGCCAGAAAACTCCTCCCGAACACCCACCCGCACTCGCGGCACTCAAAGTCTATTTCTATGTCCAAAAGGTTTCCCCTTTCAAGTCTTGTAGGGCGGGCACTGCCCGCCAAAAAAATCTCATTCCATAATGGTGGGCGATGCCCACCCTACCCCCAAAAATCAGCTATTTTTTCCGAGGTCGAGGCAGGGTGGAAATATTTTCATTTCCGCCCAACAAAGAGATCGGGAAAAAGAGCAATTTTTTAGCCGCACTCGCTGTAACCGCAGCCCCTGCACACGAGACACCCGTCCGCGTGCTCTACAGCGCTGCCGCAGTCAGGGCAGGCCCCGCGCTTCAAGACCTCATGGCTCATGGTGTATTGCTTGGGCAGGCTACTAAGGGCGCTGATGTCGGTCATGGCGGCCCCGCCTGTCTGCAGCTTGTACCCGAGATACCAGTCCATTGCCTGGGCCATCGCGTCCGCGCAGGACGAGACCTTACCCGCGCCGAAGCCGACCGGAAGATGGCAGCTTATGCCGCGCATCTGGGTCACTATCTCCTGGGCCTCAACGCCGCTCCTCAGAGCAAGGGATGTCATCCTGCCCATGGCCTCGCACTGCGAGGAAACGCAGCCGCCGGCCTTGCCTATCTGGGTGAATATCTCGCACGGGCGGCCCTCTTCGTCTTCGTTGATGGTTATGTAGAGGTTGCCGCAGCCGGTCTTCATCTTACGGGTGATGCCGAAAGCGACTTCGCCCCGCTCCCTGGGCTTGTGCACAGCCGGGTGCTCAACCGGAGCTGGCACGGCTTCTACCGCCGCCTTTGCCTTTTCGCTGCCGATGTTCAGCACCTGCGCGTCCCTTGAGCCGTCCCTGTAGACGGTCACGCCCTTGCAGCCGAGCTTGTACGCGAGTATGTAGACCGAGGCGACATCCTCGATGGTGGCTTCCTGCGGGAAGTTCACGGTCTTGCTCACGGCGTTGTCCGTGTACTTCTGGAAGGCTGCCTGCATCTTTATGTGCCACTCCGGGGATATGTCGTGCGCCGTGACGAACACCCGGCTTATGTCATCCGGTATGCCCTCAACATCGTGCAGGCTGCCCTTTTTCGCTACTTCCTTCATTATCTCCGGGCTGTCAAAGCCCCTTTCCCTGGCGTACTCCTCGAATATCGGGTTGGCCTCGATAAGCTCGGTGCCTTCCATGACATTTCTGGTGAAGGCCAGCGCGAAAAGAGGCTCGATGCCGGAAGAGCAGCCCGAGATGATGGAGATGGTCCCGGTCGGGGCGATAGTCGTGACGGTAGCGTTCCTGACCGGCTCGCCATTGCCGTCGTAGATGGAGCCCTTGAAGTTGGGGAAGCCTCCCCTGTCGGCAGCCAGCTCCCTCGTGGCCTCCCTGCCTTTTCTCTGTATGAAGGACATCAGCTCTTCGGCAAGCGCGACCGCTTCGTCAGAGTTGTAGGGTATGCCGAGACGAATAAGCATATCGGCGAAACCCATGACGCCGAGGCCTATCTTCCTGTTCGACTTCGTAACTTTTTCTATCTGCTCGATGGGGTACTTGTTCATCTCGATGACATTGTCGAGGAAATGGACAGCCTTACCGACGGTCGACTCAAGCCTGGCCCAGTCTATCTCAAACCCTTCGCCGGTCTTCGTGAGCATGCGGCTCAGGTTGATGGAGCCCAGGTTGCAGGACTCGTACGGAAGGAGCGGCTGCTCGCCGCACGGGTTGGTCGACTCTATCTGGCCGACATTGGGCGTCGGGTTGTTCTCGTTCATCTTGTCTATGAAGATTATGCCGGGCTCGCCGTTCCTCCAGGCCATCTTCACTATCTTGTCGAAGACCTCCCTGGCGTTCCTTGTGCCGACGACATTTTTGTCCCTGGGGCTTATTATGTCGTACTCTTCGTTCCCTTCGACGGCCTTCATGAAGTCTTCGGTAATATTCACCGAGACATTGAAGTTGTTGAGCTTGGTGTTGTCTTCCTTGCATGTGATGAAGTTCATGATATCAGGGTGGTCTACGCGGAGGATGCCCATGTTGGCGCCCCTTCTGGTGCCGCCCTGCTTTATCGCTTCGGTCGCGCTGTCAAATACAGTCATGAAGGAGATGGGGCCGGAGGATATGCCGGAGGTGGAGCCAACCGAATCTCCCGAAGGACGGAGCCTGGAGAACGAAAAACCCGTGCCGCCGCCAGACTTGTGGATGAGGGCGGTGTGCTTTACGGCCTCGAAGATGGACTCCATCGAGTCCTCGACCGGAAGGACGAAACAGGCTGAAAGCTGCTGCAATTCCCTACCAGCGTTCATGAGTGTCGGCGAGTTGGGCATGAACTCGAGGGCGGCCATCATCGCGTAGAACTCTCTGGCGACAGCCTCGACATCGGCGTTCTTGTCAAACTTCCTGTCGCCCTCGGCGATATTGGCGGCAACGCGCCAGAACATCTCTTCTATAGTTTCGAGGGTCTTTCCCTCGGCGTCTCTCTTGAGGTAACGCTTTTCCAGAACCCTGCGCCCGTTCTCGGCTATCTCTATCGCGGGCATGGTCTCGGCGTGCGCCTTTTGAGGTGTCTTTTTGGCTGGCTCCGCCTTAAGTAAACGGCTGTACATGTCTTGGTCCATTCGTCCCCCCTTTACTTCTAATATAGCTTTAGTGCGCTATATAATAATTTCAATAAATACGGCTTTTAATATCTAATAAATACAGTTTCGGCCCCAAATAAAAACCTCGCCCACCAGCCCGTTTTAAAAAAAAGAAAAGCGCAAAAGGCGTGTGGAACTAACCTGTTGATTTGATTAGGAAATGGTCTATATTGTGTTGTGAGGGTAAGTAAACCACAACATGTTGTGCGGTGTCAAGAAAAAACAAGGCAGAGTTAAAAAAATAAATACTTCGTAAATACTTGGTTGGATAGAAGGTTGGCTCTGCGGCTGAAGGGCCGCTCAACCCTCCCTTTTGCCCCTGTAAGCGATAACCCTTACTTTCTCGATTGTTATGAGCCCTTCGGGGACCATGCGCTCAAGCTCAGGGAGAAAGGCCTCAATGCGCTCAGGCCGGTCCACTATCTCCACGACCATCGGAAGGTCTTCGGATATCCTCAGCACCTTCACGGTATGCAGGCGGCTGGTGGCCCCAAAACCCATGAGGCCACGGAGCACGGTCGCCCCTGCCATTCCCCTGCCGCGCGCCTCTTCTACAACGGCCTGGTAAAGGGGGCGGCCCTCGAACCTGTCGCTTTCGCCGACGAATATTCTGAGGAGATCTGATTCTTCCGGGAGTTTCATGGAAAGCCTCCTATTATGACTTTAGGCTGCCCTGACACTTAAGGTCAGGAAAAAGAGCAATTTTTATATCAGTCTGCCGATTGCAAAACCTATGAAAAGAAAAAGTATACCCGTAATATTCTGCAAAGCCAGATTGCCGAAGGCAAGGGCCCACTGGGAGTCGCGCATAAGCTCGCCGGTCTCGAACATCAAACTCGAGAATGTCGTGAACGCGCCCATGAAGCCGACGAGTATGACGACCCTCGCCTCTCCGCTGATTATGAGCCTGTCTTCGGCCAGAGACCAGACCAGCCCGAAAAGGAATGTCCCGGTCATGTTGACCGCGAAAGTGCCCCACGGAAAGGAGCCGCCGTAAAGCCTCTGGACGAGGCCTCCGAGAAGATACCTTGCGAGCGTGCCGATTGCACCGGCCGATGCCAGGAGGATTAGTTTCATGCGCCTTGGAAAACCTGTGTATTTATGCGTGGATATTCTATTTCAAAGCGGCTTTTTAAGCAAACATTTTTTCGTGTTGAGGTTGACTAAGGGGTACAATGATGTTACCTTTAATTAAACTTTTCAAACAGATAAAAGTCACGGAACGCACCCCCCCGATGGGCTATATTGTGCCCTCAGGGCTTGCCCGCACGGCAATTTAAAAAAGAGGAGAACTGATTTTGGATATCCCGGCTATTTCTTCAAAAACCGGGCTCTGGGAGATGGTCTGGGGAGCGGGACCGATGGTCAAGTTCGTGCTCCTGGCCTTGCTTGTGTTCTCGGTATTCTCCTGGGCCATAATAGCGTACAAGGTCCTGCTCCTTAAGAAAATCGAAAAGGAGACAACGGCCTTCTACGACATCTTCTGGGAAAAACGCCAGTTCGCGCAGGTCCAGGCTGCTTCCAAAAGTTTTACCAACACGCCTCTTGCGGCTATCTTCAACTCCGCCTACAACGAGCTCTCAAGCCAGATGAAGTCCGCCGACGGCGGCTCTCCCTGGCTCCAGCGCGAAGACCTCGACAGGTTCCAGCGCATAATCAAAAAAGCCGCTGACATCGAGACAGCGAAGTTAGAGTACGCCGTGGGCTTTCTCGCCACAACAGGCAACACCGCCCCGTTCATAGGTCTTTTCGGCACCGTCTGGGGCATAATGACCTCTTTCAGGGACATCGGGGCTAAGGGTTCCGCCAACCTCGCGGTCGTGGCCCCCGGCATATCAGAGGCGCTTGTGGCAACAGCCATGGGCCTTCTTGCGGCAATACCGGCCGTCATGGGTTATAATCATATACTTACGAGGATAGGTCGCATCACGACCGAGATGAACAACTTCTCCTCGGACCTCATGAATGTCATAGAAAAACAGGCAGGCAAAAAAGGATAAGGGCATGGAGACCGGCAGCCGCAAAGGAAGGGTCCTCATGTCCCAGATAAATGTCACGCCGCTGGTGGATGTGATGCTGGTGCTCCTCATAATCTTCATGGTCACCGCCCCCATGATGCAGGAAGGCCTTGATGTGAACCTGCCTCAGGTCGAGGCCACGGCGATAAACTCGCAGGACGAGCCTCTCGTCGTCACGATAGATAAGGCAAAGCGCGTATACCTGAACGGCAGGCAGTTCAAGCGCAAGGAACTCGCGGAAAAACTTGAAGCTATCGCCGCGGCCAATAAGGACAAGATGGTCCTTTTAAGGGCCGATAAAGCCGTGCCGTACGGCGCGGTCGTGGAGGCGATGGCAGACATCAGGAAGGCCGGGATAAAAAAAGTCGGCATGATGACCGAGCCGGAAGAGGCCCGGTGAGAGGCCCTTCCATGAACGGCTTCGGCAAGACGCTTGCCGGGTCGATCATACTGCACGCAGCGCTCCTTGCGGCAGTGGCGCTCCTGTTCGCCTCCGGTGCAAGCCGGGTCTTCATAACGCCGGTATACACCGTTGACCTCGTGGCCCAGGGCCCCCGGCCCGGCCCGGCACCAATCGCCGAAGCTGTAAAAGAAGAGCCAGCGCCGCCAGTGCCGCTTGCAAAGGCCGCACTCAAGGCCGAGCCGCTTAAAGTCTCTCCCGAGGCCATAAAGGTCAAGGAGAAGCCCTCTGTCGACGACACGATTAAAAAGCTTGAGAAAAAGGTCGAACGCCGCAAGGACGAGGCCCTGGTAGCCTCAACCATAGACGACCTTAAAAAGAAAATGGAAGCGGAGCGGCAGTCAAGAGATGCGCGCGTATCAAAACTCAGGGAAGAGATAGGCTCAAGGGCCGCTTCGCCAAAAGCAGCGCCAGCCTTGAAGCCGCAGACTTCCGCGCCGCAAAACCCGGCAAGCGGGGCTTCGAAAGTAGACCTTGAGAAAAAGTACCCGGCCTATTTCGGGGTCATAAAGAGTTATGTAGATGAGAACTGGCAATACCCCATTGGCGTTAACGACAGCATTGAGATCATAGTATCTGTCAAAATAGCCCGCACTGGCAAGCTCCTTGATGTATCCGTGGAAAAGAGCTCGGGCGACAAGGCATTTGACGCATCACTGTTGAAGGCCGTAAAAAAAGCCGCGCCGTTCCCGCCCCTTCCCGTTGACATGGAAGGGAGCTTCCTTGAAACAGGCCTGAGGTTCTGCCCGGGCTGCGCACAATAAGGGACACAATTGGCAAAGAAATTCATTCCATTCCTTCTGATAATATTATTCACGGCACTTTCGGCTCCGGCGTGGGGCAAGGTCTATATCGACCTGGCGGCCCCGTCGCAAAGCGCCCTGCCGGTTGCCGTGCAGGAGTTCCGCGACCTCAGCCAGGCCCCGGCCCGAGATAAAAACTTAAGCGACTCGATAAAAAAAGAGCTTTACGACGCTATCGTCACTGACCTCAGGTTCTCCGGGTTCTTCAAGGTCATCGACGCGAAGGCCAACCTGGAAGACCCTTTAAGGTCCGGGCTCACCGAATCAGAGACCGACTTCAAGAGCTGGCGGGCAATAGGCGCGGACGCGCTGGTAAAGGGCGGCTTTCTCCTTGAGGGCGACAAGCTCACGGTCGAGATAAGGTTTTTCGACTGCGTAACGGAAAAGTTAGTCACCGGCAAGAAGTTCGCTGGCTCGGCTAAAAACCCGAGGAGGATAATCCACTTCTTTTCAGACGCTGTCTACGGGGAGTTGACCGGCAAAAAGGGCGTTTTCACCTCGAAGTTGCTCTTTGTGTCCGGCAGCGGCGGCAACAAGGAAATATATGTTTCCGATTACGACGGGAAAAACGCAACGAAGCTCACGAGGAACAGGTCGATAAACCTCGCGCCCAAGTGGTCTCCAGACGGCCAGAAGATGCTTTATGTCTCCTACAAGAGGGGGACCCCGGCCATGTATTCGCTTGACCTCACGACCGGAAAGGACGAATCCCTTTCATCCAAACCGGGCATCAACATAGGCGGGGCGTACTCGCCAGACGGCTCCAGGGTCGCCCTTACCTTGAGCTCCGAGCGCTCCCCTGAGCTCTTTGTCCTCGACCTTCAGTCAAAAGAGTACAAAAAACTTACCGACAACAACGGCATAGATGTTTCCCCGTCATGGTCTCCAGACGGCTTGAGGCTCGCCTATGTTTCTGATACCGCTGGAAATCCGCACATTCATGTGCTAGACTTATCTACCGGGAATTCAAAACGAATCACCTTCAAGGGCAAGTACAACTCCAGCCCATCCTGGTCTCCTGACGGCAGATACATAGCCTTTGCCCGCTCCGATAGCGGAAGATTCAACATCTGGGTCGTCAAGCCGGGCGGAGAAGGGCTTACGCAGCTCACCTTCGAAGGCGACAACAGGAACCCGTCGTGGTCGCCTGACGGCAGATACATAGTATACAGTTCATCCGAGCGCGGCGGGTCTCTGAAAATAATGCGTTCGGACGGCACAGGCGTAATGAAGCTCGACACCGGCATAAAAGGGGAGAAGGCTCCGGCCTGGTCCCCGTTTTTGAGATGAGCCGCACCCGGGCGGACTTAAAGGCCGTCCGGGAACCTGAAAAAAAGGCATATTATATCAACCCGCTTTCCACGAAACACGGAAAGCGCGCTCACCAAGCGTCGTCAACAAAGGAGGGCTGACCTGAATGAAAAGAAAACTTCTGATGTTTTTCCCTGTCCTGTTCCTGGGCCTCGCCCTGGCTACGGGCTGCGAGAAAAGGATAGCAACCGAGGACTTCTCGGAGGCCGCTCCGGCCGCCCAGGCTCCTTCAACTGGAGGGGCCGAAGTCGCCGTGCCTGACGAGAGCATCAAATCCGAGGTCGTAACGGCTGAGGACATCAAGAACACCGCCGACGCTAAGATCGGCGGGCAGTACGCTTCGCTGGGCTCTGCGGAGGACTTGACGCAGAAGGCCATTGAAAAAGGCCACCTCTATACCATCTATTTTGATTACGACAAGTACACGGTAAGGGAGTCGGACATGGACTTTCTTACCAAGAACGCAAAATGGCTGGGCATAAACCCGGATATCAGGGTCCGTATCGAAGGACACGCGGACGAGCGGGGCGAGACCGACTATAATGTCGCGCTCGGCGACAAGAGGGCCAGGAGCATAAGAAAGTACCTCGAGGACATGGGCATCGGCGCCAGCAGGCTGGCCGTAGTGAGCTACGGCGAGGAAAAACCCGCTGTCAATGGTCAAGGCGAGGAAGCCTGGGCCAAGAACAGAAGGGCCGAGTTCGTCATAACAGCCAACTAAGGTACCCGATGAAGATGAAAACAGCCTTCATATCCACCGCTCTGGCGGCCCTGCTTCTTTCAGGCTGCGGCCCGGGCTTCCCTATCATGACCAAGGAACAGGAAGAACTGGTCACGAATGTGGAAACCCTCGTGAAAGAGAACGACTCGCTTAAGGCCAGGGTCGAAAAACTCGAAGGCTCAGGCGGGATCGAGACCCTTAAAAGGGATATGGAGAGCGTAAAGAGGTCAGTTGCCGAGGCAAACATCGCTACAGACAGGCTCGGCCAGGAAATAGCCTCTGTAAAGGGCGCCGTTGAGGAAGGCGGCAACGACAGGGAGAGCATAAAGAACGCCATCAGGGAAACCGGCGTTGCCGCCGCCTCGCTCAAAGACAAGCTCGCCTCCATAGAGTCGGCTATCGCCTCAGGCCAGCAGAGGCTCGCCTTCCTCGAAAGCGCCGGACAGGGCCAGGACCAGAGGCTTCTTGCCTTAAAGGATACCGTGGCTGAGCTCGAGAGCAGGGCCTCGGCCCTCGAAAAGAGCGTATCTTCAGCAAGAGCGTCAAGCGAAGCCCTCAAAACACAGGCTAAGGAAGCCAAGGACGACCCTGAAGCCCTGTACCAGAAGGGGTACGGCGAGACGACCGCCAAGGAATACTCCAAGGCGGCCATGACCTTCCAGAAGTTCCTCACAAGCTACCCGGAACACAAGTTCGCGGTCAACGCCCAGTACTGGCTTGGCGAGATATATTACGCCAAAGGCGACTGGGAGATGGCGATACTCGAGTTCGACAAAGTCATAAAGAAATATCCCGGGGCCGAAAAGACCCCGGCATCCCTCCTGAAACAGGGCTTCGCCTTTGAGAAGCTTGGAAGCATGCGCGAAGCGAAAGTGCTCCTGCGGGAAGTCCTGGACAAGTACCCCAAAAGCAACGAGGCTTCCATTGCTAAAAAACGCCTCGGCCAGATAAAACAGAATTAGCTGCCCTCTAAAAAATTAGATATCTTTTTTGAAGTCAGAGGTCAGGAAAAAGAGCAATTTTTCCGTTCAGTTTCCCGGGGAAACGCCGATACAGTATTGATTGACAACCAATCCCCGGACAATTATGAAAGAGAAGGTTCTTTTAGTAGATGACTCGCGCCAGGCAAGGACCGCCATCAAGGAGGCCCTCGCGGGGCAGTTCGAAGTCTTTATCGAGGCTGAGGACGGACTGGCGGCCATAAAGTCCTTTGTCGAGGAAAAACCGGGCTTTATCGTCACCGACATCGAGATGCCGAGCATCAACGGCTACCGCTTCATCTCGACCATCAGGAACATGGAAGATGGCCGGGATGTCCCCATCATCCTGCTTTCCGGCTCGAAAGATTCATTAAAGAAAAAACTTACCGGTTTCAACCTCGGCGCCAGCGACTTCCTGATGAAGCCCTTTGAGAACGAAGAGCTTGTCGCCAGGGTGAAATCGCTCCTCAGGGTCAGGAACCTCATGGAGGAGCTCAAGGAAAAGAACGCCCTCCTGGAGAAGCTTGCCGTCACGGACGAGCTTACCGGATTGAACAACAGGAGGCATTTTTTCGAGTCCGCCCACTCCCAGATGGCCCTGGGCCTGCGTCACAACTTCATGATTGCCTGCCTCATAATGGACATCGACCACTTCAAGAAAACAAACGACACCTACGGCCACATGGCCGGAGACGAGGTCCTGAGAAGAGCTGGCGCGTTGCTGAGGGCCTGCAAAAGAGAAGGCGAACTGCTTGCCAGGTTCGGCGGAGAAGAGTTCATAATGTGCCTTTTCAATACCAGCTCCGAGTGCGCGGCAGCCGCCGCCGAGCGGTTCAGAAAACTGGTCCGGGAGCATGATTTTTCAGCCGTTGCCCAGGGCCTCCATATAACCGTAAGCATAGGCGTAGCGGTCTGGCCGCAGGAGCATGTCACCTCCATTGACGACCTCGTGAAGGCGGCTGACAGGGCCCTTTACGAATCCAAATCGAAGGGGCGGGACAAGGTCACGCTCTTTGAATACGCTCCCGGCAAGAAACTCGCCTGAAACTCCCCGCCTCTGGCAAAATGACCTCCTCCATGCGATAATACCTCCTGTAATAAATCCAAGCCTCCGATACATATTCCCCTATGCACATCGTCTCGATAAAAAAATGCGGCTCCTATGAAAAAGAGGCTGTCCAGAAGGCCGTAGCCGACGCCGTCTCCCTCTTGGGCGGTATGGACAGGTTCGTCAAAAGAGGAGAGCGCGTGCTTGTAAAGCCGAACCTTCTCGCCGCGAAGCCACCTGAAGCTGCGGTGACGACCCACCCTCAGGTGGTAAGGGCCGTCCTCGCCCTCCTGAAAGATGCCGGGGCCGCCCCCGTTGTCGGCGACAGCCCGGGGCTCGGCAGCGCCAGAAAGGCGGCTGAAAAGGGCGGCATCCTCGCCGTTTGCCTTGAGATGGGAGTCGAGCTCATAGAGCTCAAGGAACTGCTTATTGCCGACAACCCGAAGGGGCGCACCTTTAAAAAACTCGAGGTGGCAAGAGAGGCCGTCGAATGCGGGGCTATCATAAATGTCCCGAAGCTCAAGACGCACGCGCAGATGTACCTCACGATGGCGGTCAAAAACATGTTCGGGTGCGTCCCCGGCAAATTAAAGCCGCAGTGGCACCTTTCTGCCGGGGTCCAGAGTCAGTCATTCGCCTCCATGCTGCTTGACCTTTGCCAGTTCCTCTCACCCAGGCTTTCCATAATGGACGCGGTGATCGCCATGGAGGGCAACGGCCCGGGAAATGGCGAGCCAAGGCATGTCGGGTTGATATTCGCCGGTGAAAGCCCGGTCGCCCTCGACATGACGGCGGCTGCGGTTGTCGGCGCGTCCGTTGACGATGTCCCTCTCCTGAAGGCCGCCCGCCTGATGGACATGTTTGATGCCGAGCCCTCGAATATACGCGTGCTCGGGGAGTCTGTCGAAGGGGTAAGAGTAGCCGGTTTCAGGTTCCCTCCCCTCAGTTCTCCGAATTTTACGGAGCGTCTTCCGAAGTTCATAGACAGGCCGCTCCGGAAGGCCCTTACAGGCAGGCCCCATATAGAAGATAAAAAATGCACCCTGTGCGGGATATGCGTAAGCGTGTGCCCGGCCGAGGTAATGGAAAATACCGGCAGGATAGAGATTACCTATGATAAGTGCATCAGGTGTTATTGCTGCCAGGAGATGTGCCCGGAAGGTGCAATCTCCGTGAGGGACGGCTGGCTCAAAAGGCTCATCCCGGGCCTGTGACAACGCCCCATTTACCTTGCGGCTGGCCGCTTTCTACTATATACTCAGTTGGCAAACCCCTTTCAATAAACGAAAATACTTAAATGCGACCGATACTTAAACACTGCGAAAACGCGGGAGGCAATGGCCCTGGTGGCCCCCTCAGCCGCCTTGTTCTGAAGACGCTCCTTGCCGTCCTTCTGTTATTTGTGGCCTTCAAAGGCGCAGGGGCCGCCGATGGTATTATAAGGGCGCTCATCCCGGCTGGAGAGAGCGCGCCCAGGGGCTGGAAAGTAAAGGAATGGAAAGGCAAGGCCGACATCAGCGTCGTGAAGACGCAGTTCGGCAATGCCGTTCACCTGAAAAGCGCTAACACCTCGTCTGCCATTTACAGGGAGATGGCTTTTGACATAAAGGAATTCCCTTACATCAACTGGCGCTGGAAGGTCACGAAGATCCCCAAGGGCGCTGATGTGCGCAAAAGATCAGCCGACGACCAGGCCGCGCAGGTCTATGTCGTTTTCCCGAGATGGCCCGAGTCCGTCAACAGCAGGCTCGTCGGATACATCTGGGACTCGTCCGCCCCGGCCGGACATGCTTTCCACAGCACGAAGTCCAAAAACACGAAGTATGTCGTCATGAGGAGCGGCCCGGCGGAGCTTGGGGAATGGTTCCAGGAAAAAAGGAATGTCTACGAAGACTACAAGACTCTTTTCAAGGAAGAACCACCGAAGGCGGGCAGCGTGTCCATAATGATAGACTCTGACGACACGGACAGCGCCGCTGAATCCTTCATAGGCGACATTTACTTCTCCAAATAGGGCCCTGGGCCTTCCGAAAGCCACGCTCAAGGGTGCAAGCCTTGCCAAACGAAACAATAAAAAAAAGGCGTATCCTGCCGTGGGTGATAATCTCGCTCGCGGTGCTTGCGGTCTCCGCTGCCGCCTTCCTCCTGACAATGCCGCTGGATCTGTCCCGCTTCAACGGCCGCATAGAATCCGCCATAGAAGCGCGCGTCAACGGAGATGTCGAGCTCGGGCGCATCGTCGTAAAGGTGCTCCCCTCCCCTGAAATTACCCTGTCTCAGGTCGAGGCCCGCTACAAAGAAGGAGAACTTTTTTCAGCTGACAGGGTATACGCCAGGGTAAGGCTCCTGCCGCTGCTTTCCGGGAAGACCTCTTTCGAAGCGATAGAGGCGCAGAACCCGGCCCTCTTCCTGGTAAGGGACCGAGGTGGCGCCCTCAACCTCAGCGAGTTCCTCAAAAAAGAAAAACCACCTGAAAAGGAAGAGCCTTCCAAAGCGCCCAAAGAAGATAAAAAAGTATCGTTGGACTACCTGCGCCTCGATGGCGGCCGTTTCTCGTTCACAGACCGCTTCCCCATGCAGACCGCCTCGTTCGACATAACTGGCATAAACGCTTCTTCCACTTTCTCTGAAAAAGGGACTGCGTTCACCATCGCGGGCAAGCTCGAGCCCGCTACTCCCGTGTCCCTCTACGGCCTCCTCAACGGCTCTGCCATAGAAGGACAGGCCATCGTAGAGGACTTGAGCCTCCTGGCGTTCAACCCTTACATAAGACCGCCTGGCGCCCGCGTTGAAGGCAGGGTCGACCTGGACCTCTCATACAAATTCGACAAGACGCTCATAACCAGGGCAAAGCTCGACTACCGGAGCCTCAAAGCATCGTACCCTTCGACCTGGGAGAAGCCGCTGGTCTCTCCGTCCGGCTCGGGCTTCATGACCCTCAAGACGGCCAGGGGCCTTTTCGACCTCGCCGTGGACGATATCGTACTCAACATGGACGGATTTACCGCTAAAGGCTCATTGAGGCTTGCCGGGCCAAAGAAAGGCAAGAGCATGGACCTCAAGGCCTCGACCACGCCGGTGGACGCCGCCAGGTTCCTGTCCCTGCTGCCTGTAAGGAAGATGTCGCCAGCCGTTGCCGAAAAGGTCCGAGCGATAAAGCCCCTTGGCGGAACGGTCACCATTGAGGAGCTCAGGCTCGCGGGCAAGCTCAAGGAGCTGAAAGGCACAGGCCTGCTGGACAACCCCCAGGTGGCTGCCGCGCTCTCGGTGAACAGAGCTTCATTCGCGTATAAAGACCTCAAGACACCCTTCACGAATGTATCGGGCGGCCTGTCGTACAAGGACAGGGTTCTGAGCTTCTCGGATATTACGGGGAGGTACAGCAGGCAGATACTGGACAATCTGAGCGGGCAGATAAAAAACCTCTCGGAAACCGGGCAGTTCGAGCTCAAGGCAGAGGGCTCGATTGATATAGAAGACACCCTCGACCTGGCTGAAAGCAGGACAAAAGGCGCACTCAAGGAGAGGCTCTCTAACCTTGACGCCGTCGGGGTCGCGTCGGTAAAGGCCGCCGTGTCTGGCTCTTTGAAGCGCGACAAGCCCTTCAAGTACTCGGGAGAGACCATCTTAAGGAACGGGTCTGCCTATTACAAGGGCGTGCCAATAGGGTTTGACTCGCTCGATGCCTCTGTCGCTTTCAACAACGAGCGCGTAACAATCAGGGAAGCCAGGGCAAGGACCGATTCATCTTCAATAGCGCTCACAGGGCTTGTAGAAGGCTACAGAGGCGCTGACCCGTATTTCAGCTTCAAATCTGAAGGCGCTCTCACTGCGGAAACTCTCGGCAAGGCCACAAGTAAAGGGCCTGAGAAGCTCAATATAAAGGGCTCAGTGCCGTTCACGCTTTCGGCTGAAGGCAGGAAAAAAGACTTTCACGCGAAGGCCTCTTTAGACGCGACAGAAGCCGGGGTGTTCATCGACAAATACCTGGACAAGGCCCCGGGGTTCGCGCTCAAGGCTGAGGCTGAAGGCGGCCTCAAGGGCTCGGACGCGCGCATCGATAATGCCAGGCTCGCCTTCGGCGGCTCCGTCGTAGAAGGCTCCGGGTCGAAGACACTCGGGGCCCCTGTTTACAGCGTATCCCTCATATCAGAGCAGCTCCGCATCAATGACCTCGACGAGATATCTCCGTACCTCGACAGCGATTACGCCTCCTCAGGGGTCCTGTCTTTCAAAGTAAAGACCGCGAAAGGCCCCGGACAGAACAGCGCCTCCTACGACGGCAGCGTGAAGATAAAAGACGGGAGCTTCGATACCGGCCTCATAGGAAGCCCGGTGCATAACATAAACGCTGCGGCCGAATTCGGCGGGAACAAAGCCAGCCTGGTCATCGAGCGCCTCGAGACTGGCTCCACCATCCTTGAGGGCAGGCTCGACATGCTCGACATGGCTGAAAGGGCGGTGCGGTTCGACCTCAACTTCCCGAAGCTCCACGCCGAAGACCTGATGCCCAGAAAACGGGAGAAGAAACCTGAAGAAATAAAACAGGAAGACGAAGCGGCCGCTGAGCCGGAGCCGAAGAAAAGAAAGCCAGTTACCGGGAACGGCACAATAAGGGCCGGCGAAGGGGACCTCTGGAAACATCAGTTCAAATCCCTGTCGGCGGACATGCTGCTCAATAAGGACACCATAGAGATCAGCCCGGCAAGCGTCGAGATAGACGGTGGAAAGGTCACTGCCAACGCATCCATATTCCTTGCTGAGACCGACCCGCGCCAGTTCATCGCTGACCTTAATGCCAAAGGGCTTCAGTTCGAACGGCTGACAGGGGCCAAGAGCCCCCGCAAATTCCTGAGCGGCATCGCAAGCGGCAGGATAAAGCTAATAGGCATGAAGGGGGCAGCGCCTTTTGCCAGGCGGATCAATGGCAGCGCGACAATCATCGTGGAAGGCGGCAGGCTCTGGAAGTTCGGGTTCATCACCGACATATTCTCCTTCGTGAACATAATCTCTCTGGACGAGCTTTTCACGACCGGGCTTCCGTACAAGGACATAACAGGGACATTCACCATGAACAGGGGCACCATCTCGACGAGCGACCTCGCGTTCGACAGCGACAGCCTGCGCATGTCCGCGATCGGCAGGCTCCAGATGCCGGAGAACACTATCGACCTCACCCTCGCGCTCCACCCGTTCGTCACGATAGACAGGATCATCACGAATATCCCGATTGTCGGATGGATAATAACCGGCAAGGAAGAGAGCACCGTGAGTTTTTACTTTGACATCGAAGGCCCGCTCAGCGACCCGGATATTACTCCGCTGCCGGTGAAGACCATAGAAAAAGGCGTCCTGGGCATCCTGCAACGGCTGTTGAATCCGTTCAAATGGTTCGATTAGGAGGAAGGCTACAAATGCAAAAGGGTTTCTGGAACAAGCTCAAGGCCGACTGGTACAGGAGGGGGCTTGAGTATTCGGGCTTTCCGCAGGCCGCCATGGCCGTAATCCTGCCAAGGGCGCAAAACTGCAAAAGCTTCCTGGATGTCGGTGCCGGGTGCGGCTCTCTGGCCATTCCTCTGGCAAAAGCCGGAAAGACCGTCACCGCCCTGGACGCATCCGGGGCCATGATAAACATCCTTAACGACGACATCAAAAAACAGGGGCTCAAGGGCATAAAGCCGGTCGTCTCTGAGTGGGACAAGGCAGAGCTCAAGGCGCATGACGCGCTCCTGTGCGCCAATGTCCCGACCCTCTTGAGCGAGCCTGAAAAGAACATAAAACGCATAGACGGCCTCGCGAGAAAAGCCGTATTCATAATCGAGAACGCCGACCCCCAGGGCGACAAGTTCTATTACAGGGAACTCTACCCCCTTCTTTTCAACAAGCCCTTCGGGGAGCGCGCCGACTACTTCAAGACCTACTCGGCCCTGCACTCACTGGGGATATTCGCGAATGTCGAGATAATCGAGTACGACTTTGACCAGCCCTTCCGCGACATGGAAGAAGCGATAGAGTTCTGGAAGGAATACATCGGCATAGTGACCGAAGAGCACGACAAAAAACTCCGGGAATTCCTCGGGAACAGGCTCGTCAAAAGAAAGGGCATCCTTTTCGCCAAGTTCCACAAGAGGTCAGCTGTGATGTGGTGGGTAAAGGGGAAGAAGCGGTAGCATCTTTTTGAGAGAACCTTTTTGTAAAAAGGTTCTCTCAAACTCTCTCCAAAAACTTATAGTTCTTCCTGATATGATCCCCGTATGGGGGTCATATCAGGAACTTAAAGTCTTTGAAGGGGGTATGGGGGAAACCTTTCTACAGAAAGTTTCGCCCAATCAGAAACTATGGCTGCTTTTCATTAAAAGGGAAACGCCTAAATAAGTGAACAGGACCACGAAGAAGCCGATTATGGTGGCTATCGCCAGCCCGGTGCCACGCCACTGTTTTACATACCACGCGTGCATGGCCCCGGCGAAGTAGAACCAGACTATGAATGACCAGATGACCTTGGGTTCCCAGAGCCAGTAGGCGCCCCACGCGAGGTAAGCCCATACGGCCCCGGCGAACATCGCGGCCGAGAAGAAGAAAAATCCCCAGAGTATGCTCTTTCCGGCTATCTCCTGAAACTTCCTGAGTTCATCCTCTTCCCGTCCTCTCCACTTTTTTATGAGGTATACGAGCGCGCCCGCGAATGCGAGCGTGAACAGGGCGTAGCCCGCGAACGAAGCCGTGACATGCGTTTCAAACCAGCGGGTGCGCAGGATCAGCGTAAGCGGCCCGCCGGGCTTTTCGTTCAGCAGGGCAAAAGCGATTGCCAGGATTGATACGGGCAAAGTGACGAGTTCGGTCTCTCTTTCAGAATACCTGAAGATGACTATGGCGCTCACCAGCACCGTGGTCCAACTGAAAAAGACAAGGGTCTCGTACATCGAGGCCATTGGCGCGTGCCCGGTCGAAAGGACCCTCTGGACAAGCCCGCCCGTGTGGGCCAGTAGCCCGAGCACAAGCAGCCAGCGGGAAGCCTTCTCAAGGGGTTTGGACTTTGACGCGTGATACGCGATTACCGTAAAAAGGCCAAGGCAGTAAAGCGCGGCGGCGGCGAAAAGATAAGGCTTCATCTCTATCGAATTCTATCTCCGGTTAGTATTGTTGCTTAATGCGGGTTGTTCAAAAAGTTCCAGATGCGAGGAGTCGAGGAGCGAGGAATGAGGCGTACTTTTTTGTACGCCGCAATTACGCGCGACAATGACGACAATGCAGATGGGATTTTTTCAACAACCCGAAGGATTTTACAATTCAGGGGCACGAAAGTAAAGCACTACAAGTAAAGCCCTACCTGCCCTTCTCGTCGGGCCAGATATAGGTATGAAGCTGTAGCTGTAGCCTCACCTTGAGAGCGTCCTTTAATATCCACTCGGAAAGCTCCCTGGGGCTCAGCTGCGGCCGAACCGGAGCGAACAGCACCTTTTCTGTCCTGCCACGCAAAAACTCCTCCATGAACCGTATGGCCGAGTCGTAGTCTTCCCTGCCGCCGATGACGAACTTCACCTCGTCCTCCGGGGATATGTGTTTGAGGTTCTCAAGTAGGAACGACCCGGCATGTCCGCTCGAAGGACATTTAACATCGACTATCTTTACGACCCTCGGGTCAAGACCCGAGAGGCAGATCGAACCGTTCGTCTCGACAAGCACGCGGTAGCCTCTGTCAGCGAGGGCGACGGCGAGCAAACAGGCCTCTTCCTGCATAAGCGGCTCGCCCCCGGTTATCTCGACTAAAGGACAGTTGTAGCCGCCCACCTCTTCGATCACCTCCGCTATCGTCATTTCAATGGCCTCGTCAGGCACCCTGGCGTAAGGCGTGTCGCACCATGAACAGCTCAGGTTGCACCCGGCAAGCCTTACGAAAACGCACGGCAGTCCGGCGTAAGTAGACTCGCCCTGTATGCTCTTGAATATCTCGTATACTATCATCGGCTATTCTTTTCCCTTCCCGCCGCCTTGTTTCGCGGCCTGGTCCGTTCCATCGCTGGGGAGGCGCCTGGCATCAACCGCCGGTTTGCCGAACTCTTTCAACCCCCTGGCAAGCTCGGAGAGCCTGTTTTCGACAAGGTAATTGAGCGTCCCCTCTGGGAAGCTGCCCGAAGAGTCCCTTAAGCCAACCTCCATGCCCGTGAGTATCTCAAGCCCCTCATCTACATGCTCGATGGGATAGATGGCGAACTTGCCATCTATCACGGCGTCTATCACCTCCCGCTTGAGCATGAGGTTTCTGACATTCCTTTTCGGGATGATGACACCCTGGACTCCGGTAAGCCCTTTTGCCTTGCAGGTGTCGAAAAAGCCCTCTATCTTCTCGTTCACGCCGCCTATGGGCTGGACTTCTCCAGCCTGGTTCATTGAGCCTGTGACCGCGAAGCCCTGGTCTAATGGCACGCCAGTCACGGCGGAGTACAGGGCGTATATTTCAGTGCAGGTTGCGCTGTCGCCCTCTATCTCTTCGTAAAGCTGCTCGAAGGTTATGGTTGCCGAAAGCGTAAGCGGGAACTTCCTCGCGAAGCGCTCGCCTAAAAAGCTCGTGAATATCATGAGCGCCTTGTTGTGTATCCTGCCGCTCATCTTCACTTCCCGCTCGATGTTCACAACCCCGGCGTCCCCCATGTACACCCTCGCGGTCACGCGGGACGGCTTGCCGAATGCGTAGTCGCCCGGGTCGAGTATCGCCAGCCCGTTCACCTGCCCAACGGCCCTGCCTTCGGTCGTTATCAGTATGGTGTCCTCTTTTATGTAATCCCTGAGCTTTTCGGATATTTTCGAGTTCCTGTAGACCCGCTCATTGTCGGCCCGCTCTACATGGGCCGCGGAAACGATCTTCGAGCCTTCAACTCCTGCCCAGTAGCTTGCCTCCACTATGATGTTCGATATGTCGTTGAACCTCGCCGAGAGCTTGTCCTTGTCCCCGGCGAGCCTTACCCCGAGCTCTATGACCCTGCTGACGCCTGTCCTGTCAAATGGGAGCAGGTTCTCCTCCCTGCACCGCGTGGCGACGAAGTGGGCGTACTTCTCTATGCTCTGATCGTTCCTGGGCATGACAGTGTCGAAGTCGGCCTTGACCTTGAATATTTTCCTGTACTCGGTGTCCTGGTTGTAAAGGAGGTAGTATATGAACGGCTCGCCCATTATGACGAGCTTTATGTTGACCGGTATGGGCGAAGGCTTCAGCGTGGTGGAGGAGATTATCCTGTACTGCTCCCACGGGTCTTCTATCCTGGCCTCCCTGTTCTTTATCATCCTTTTGAGGGAGTCATAGACAAATATGTTGCGCAGGATATCCATGGCGTTCACCACGAGGTACCCGCCGTTGGCCTTGTGCACGCTCCCGGCCTTTATCATAGTGAAATCGGTCGTGGCCACTCCGAGCTGAACCCTGAACTCTATCCTGCCGAAGAGGTTAGAGTAGGTCGGGTTGGGCTCGAAGATTACCGGCGCGCCTTCGGAGTCTTTGTTATTAATAATGAGGTTGACTTTGTAGCGCTCAAAGGTAGGCTCCTGCTTCTGGAGCCTTATGCCGCCGATGGCAAGCGGTACTTCTTCTTTGGGCCTGAAGTCATCGATGTTGTCGAGGATATTTTCCCTTACCTTGTACAGGTACTCGATTACGCCCTTGAACTCCTTGAACTTGTCCAAAAGCTCGTTCACGGCCGGGTTAACGACATACTGCACGACCTCCCTGTCCAGGGCGTTTATCCTGTCCTTGGTCTCCTTTTCAATGGCCCTTGCCTCGCGGATCGCATCCGAGAGCTTATCCTGCATGACAAGAAGGTCCTGCTCGATCTCGGAGCGCCTCGCGGCCGGGAGCGCTTCGAACTCTTCCTGGCTCATGGGCTTGCCGTTCTTGGCCGGGACGACAGCCAGCCCGCTTACGGTCTTTTTGAGGATGAGCCCCTTTTCAATGGCCTTCTGCTCAAGCCTGAAAAAAAGGCCCCTTGTCCTCTCCTGCTGGCCTTCCAGAATCTCGTCCCTGTGCTTCTCGTAGTCCTTTGACTCGAATACCTTGGGAATGTCGCGCCTGAGGGAGTCGATGAGATCGTCCATGTCGCCGGCGAACTCCGACCCCCTGCCAGGCGGCAGGTTTATGGCCGTCGGAGCGTCGGCGTCATCGAAGTTGAAGACATAGCACCAGTCGTCAGGCACGGGTTCTCCCTTTGCCTTCCTCTCGACTATGTCCCTGACTGTGGTCTCCTTGCCGACCCCGGTCTCCCCAAGGACGAAGATATTGTAATTATGGTTCGTTATGCCGAGCCCGAATTCTATGGAACGCAGGGCCCTGTCCTGGCCGATTATCTCCGAAAGGGAGGCAACCTCGTTTGTGGTGGCGAACGAGAACCTCTCGGGGCCGCATCTCCAGCTCAGCTCTTCTGGAGGCAAAGGATTTATTTTCGGCATGTGAATCCCCCTTATCCGTTTATTAACGGGTACAGACAAAGTATATCATAAGCGGCTCAGTGAAGATGTCCGTGGCCCCTCTCTTTATGGGCGATCCTGCCGAAAGTATCGTTCGGGTTGCACCCGGAACACTCGGCTTGAAGAGTCGTATAGAATATATGGTAGTCATGGGCGAGCACCTCGTTTATCTCCCCGAATATCTCGCCCATCCTCCACCTCTGGGTAGGTATTATGTCGATGTGGGCCGAAAGGGCGAACACATTGTGGCAGATGGACCACACATGAAGGCTGTGGACGCTCGATACCCCCTCCGGCGCCAGTATGACCGCCTTTACCCTGCCCAGGTCTATCTCCCTGGGCACCCCCTCAAGGAGTATGTGCGAGGACTCGCGGATAATCTTTACCGCCCCGAACACTATTATGACGCAGATGAGCATGCTTATGAGCGGGTCTGCCTGAAACCAGCCGGTATAATATATTATGACGGCGCTGATGATGACGCCGACCGAAGCGGCAGCGTCACCTACGACATGTATGAAGGCGCTCTTTACATTAAGGTCGCTTACGGCGAAGTGGTGGAGCCACCTGGCCACCATGAGGTTCACGACAAGGCCTATGGTTGCCACCAGCAGCACGCCCACGCTCTCAACCGGCTCCGGGGAGAAGAACCTGACCGCGCCCTTGTAGAAGATAAAGGCGGTTAATAGGAGGAGGACAAAGCTGTTTATGAACGACACAAAGACTTCGACCCTGTGGAGGCCATAAGTCCTTTTCTCGGTTGGCGGCATCTCGGCTATGTATATCGCGAAAAAGCTGAGCGTAAGCGCGAAGACATCCATGAAGACATGGGCAGCATCGCTGAGGAGGGCAAGACTGTTGGTATAGAGGCCGCCTATGAGCTCGGCGAGGAAGATGACCCCCGTAAGGAATATGGATACAAGGAGCCTTCTTTTGACCTTCAGGTCGAGGTCCCGGCTAAGGGCGCTCTCCTCGTGTATGGAATGATCGTGTTCGGAATGATTGTGGACGGCCATTAAACCTCCTGTTTGAATAAATCAGGCAATGACCCAGATGTTCTCTTTCTTTAATGATACCTTGACTTGTCTTCCTACCGCAAGTTCAAGTTTGCGCACGACAAAGTTTGGAAGTTCCACTTTCAATGGCGTCCTGCCATGCCCTGTCTCCAGATAAAGTATGTGGGTCGAGCCCTTGCCGATGGCCCCCGTTATGTCGCATTCGAGTATGTTGTCCTGGACCTTGCCCAGTACCCTGTCGGGCCTTATGACGAGTATCTCTTCTGGCCTTATGCAGAATGACACTTCCTGTCCCGGGCTGAATTGAAACCCCGGCGGCCTGGGCGCCTTTATGACGCCTATATCTGGAGTATCTATCAAAATATTCGAATCTTCCAGCCCGGAGACAGCACCCGCAAAGATATTCCTTACTCCCATGAACCTCGCCACATTACGGGTTTTAGGCCTGTAGAAGACATCCTCCCTGGTGCCGGACTGCTCAATTGAGCCGTTGTTGATGACGGCTATCTTTTTCCCGAGCATGAACGCTTCTTCGAGGTCGTGGGTCACGAGGACAGTGGTTATGGGGTATACCCTGTGTATGTTGAGGAGGTCTGCCCTGAGCTTTTCCCTTACCTGGTAGTCGAGCGCGGAAAACGGCTCGTCCAGAAGGAGCACCCTCGGCTCCGCGGCAAGCGTCCTGGCAAGGGCAGTCCTCTGCTTCTGCCCTCCTGAAAGCTCGTGCGGAAATCTTTTTTCAAGGCCCGCAAGGCGCATGAGCCCAAGGAGTTCGCTGACCTTTTTTCCGGCGGACGCTTTCGGGCCTTCTATGCCGTAGGCTATATTCTCCTCGACCGTCATGTGCGGGAAAAGAGCGTAGTCCTGAAAGAGGTACCCGACCTTCCTCTTCCTGACCGGGACATTGACGCCGCTTGAAGAGTCGAAAAGGACCTCGCCGCCGGATACGACCCTGCCGTCATCCGGCTTGACTATGCCTGAAATCATCTTCAGTATCATTGTCTTTCCGGCCCCGGACGGGCCGAAAAGCACGAGTAGTTCCTCGTCGAGGCTGAGATTCACGCCGACTTCAAAGTCTTCGAGCTGTTTTTTAAGGGATATCTCAAGCATGGCGACTATTCAGCAAATTGCTAAACTCCGTTTTGTTCAGGCTGCTCCAAAAGCTCCAATTGCGGGACTGCGAAGAGTTAGGAATGAGGCGTACTCTTCTGTACGCAGCAATTACTCGCTTTGAAGCCAACAACGCAGATGGACTTTTTGAGGCAGCCTGTTAAAGCCTTCCGCGGCCTATCTTCCCGGCGGCAAAAAGTACCGAGAAGGAAAAGAGCGTTATTATGAGTACAAGGAGGTTGGCGGCCCCGCTGTCGCCCGACTGCACGGCGTCATAGATGGCAATCGGCAGCGTCTGCGTGACTCCGGGGATGTTCCCCGCCACCATGAGAGTCGCGCCGAACTCGCCGGTCGCCCTCGCGAAGGCCATGACCGCGCCTGCGAGTATGCCCCTCCACGCGAGCGGCAGGGTTATCGTCCTTATGACCTGCCACTCTGTCTTGCCGAGGAGTCTTGCAGCGTTCTCGAGGTCCGCGCCAACGCCTTCCAGGGCCGCCCTCGCGGGCTTGACGAAAAGCGGGAGGGAAGATATGAAGGCCGCGACGACAGCGCCTTTCCAGGTAAAGACTATCTCGATCCCCAGAGAATCAAGAACGCCTCCCAGCCAGCCGGACCTGCCGAAAAGCGCGAGCAGGTAATAGCCAAGGACCGTAGGCGGTATCACGAGCGGCTGCATGATGATCACATCGAGGAGCCCTTTGCCCCAGAAGTCCCTTTTTGCCATGACCCAGGCAAGCGTGAGCCCTATCGCGATAGTCAAGACAGTCGCAAAAAAAGAGACCTTGATTGTAAGGAAAAGGGGGAACAAATCCATCTATCGGCCGTCCGGCGGGAGAAAACCGTATTTTTTCATTATCGGAGCGCCTTTCGGGCCGTTGACGAATTTAATGAACGCCCTCGCCCCGTCTTTCTCTTTTGATGAGCTGACCACGCCTGCGGCCTGGCTTATGGGCTTATGTAGTTTGGAAGGCACTTCAAAGAATTCGATGTTAGGCGTTTGGGCGACCGA
>MGPK01000032.1:42502-42859 GCA_001795535.1 Deltaproteobacteria bacterium GWA2_54_12 | reverse complement strand
GCGGCCATGCCGTATGGAGCGTGCTCGGGGTTTGCTATGGCAATCCTCGTTATATTATTTTTTTTGAGGTCTTCGAGCCTGATTATCTTGAGGCCTGTATCGCGCTTGGTGGCAATGACTATCCTGCCCTCGGCATAAAGCTCGACTGTGCCCGGAAGTATGTGCCCGCCCTTTTCAAGGTCTTCTACAAACTTCCTGTTCGCCGCGAAAAAAGCGTCAAAGGGCGCGCCCTGCGCTATCTGCCCTGCGAGCATGCCGGTCGAGCCGAGAGACAATACCACCTTGTAGCCTGTCTCCTTCTCAAACTCAGCCACTATTTCCTTGAAGGCCATTGAAAGGTCAGAGGCACCGGCCACG
>MGPK01000032.1:25733-42472 GCA_001795535.1 Deltaproteobacteria bacterium GWA2_54_12 | reverse complement strand
CCATGGAATGAAAAGAGCAGCATGAAAACGGCTGCAAGCAGAAATATAATCTGAGTTCTTTTTAAAATCATACTAATCTCTTAAAGTAATTATTCCGAGCAAAGCGCAACCCAAAAAAATTACACTCCCTTTTTGACCGCCCTGTTCATCTTTTCCCTGAACCTGGCGAACTCGGCATCGAGTTCGCTGAAGAGCTTTATCGCCCGCTCACCGGCTTCGGTCAGAACAGCCCCGCCCCCGCCCTTGCCGCCGGTCGTCGCCACGACAAGGGGCACTCCAGCCTGAGAGTTCATCGACTCCACAAGCTCCCAGGCCTTCCTGTAGGACATCTCGAGCGAGAGCGCGGCCCTCGTGATGGAGCCGTACTCTTTTATCTTCTCGAGGAGCAGGACCCGGCCCATGCCGAGAAAGGTGCCCTCGGTGCCCTCTATCCAGATATGGCCCTCTACGGTGTAAGCGGCCTTGCCTGATGTCTTTCCCGAATTCTCTGGCATGGGCGTAATATACTCCAGGGAATAACCCTTGTCAAATAAAAAGCTACCCCGGGATGAGGAAGCCGAATGTCATGCCTGAGCCCTTGCCTGGCTCGACCCAGACATTGCCGCCGTGGGCCTCCACGAAGCACTTCACTATGCTCAAGCCCAGACCAGCCCCGCCTGTTTTTATGCCGTCCTCAGTCTGGTAGAAGGCATCGAAAATCCTGTCCGCATCCTCGGCTGATATGCCCTTGCCGTCGTCGGAGACCATGAACCTGTACCCCTCGTCAACTCGCTCCACTTTCAAGCTCACCCGCGAGGCCGCGTGCTTGAAGGCATTGCTGAAGACATTGTAAAGGGCCCTCTGGAGCTTTTCGCCGTCGGCGCACAACTCGCCTGAAACAGAGCCTTCATGATAAGGCATGCCGTTCATGAGGAAGCTCTTGCCGGAAGCCTTAAAAGGCTCGAAAGCCTCCTTCAAGACTTGAGAAAGGCTGACTTTTTCCTTTTTCAGCTGGAGGTTCCCGCTCTGCGCCCGGCTGAACTCCAGCATGTCGCTGGCCATCGTGTTCACCTTCTGAGCCGAGGCGAGTATCACTTCTATTTTCTTTTTGGTCTTTTCAGAAATGTCAGTGAGCTGCATAAGCAGCAGCTCAGAGTTGACGGTTATCGAGGTAAGCGGGCCCCTTATGTCGTGGACCACATAGTCGATATACATCTTGCGGAGCTTATCCAGCTCCTTTTCGCGGGTCATATTGAAAGCTATGCCGAGAAAATGATTTATCTCGCCCCTGGAGTCCTTGATGGCGTTTATCGAAAGGAGGACAGGCACTTCGCGGCCGCCCTTGGCCAGGTTTATTATCTCCCCCCTCCAGTATCCTCTCTCTGGGTCGAGTATGTCCTTCCACATCTTTTCATAGAGTGCGGTGGACGAATGAGCAGACTTCAGCACCCTGGGGTTCTTGCCCAGCACCTCGTGCCTATCGTACCCGTAGGTGTCGAGAAAGGTCTGGTTAACATCTATTATGGAGCCGTCGCGGTCGGTTATGGCTACGGAGTCGTTCGAGAACTTGAATATGCGCCTGAACTCCTCGTTCAGGATGGCGGGCATGGCCGTCTTCCTGCCGGAGAGGTTCAGCATGTAGGAATACAGGCTGCCGTTGCGGTCACGAAGGGGATATATCGAAAGGTAGAACTCGTTGACAGAGCCATCTTTGCACAGAAGCCCTGTCTTTTTTGGCACGCTTGCGTTCTCGGAGTCGGCCGCGCGCAGCAGGGCGCTGAACTCGTCTTCCGAGCCCTTTGGGGCAAAGGAGGTGAACTCTTTCCCGATTACCTCTTCCGAGCCAAAGCCGAGCATCTCTTCAAGGCTGTGCGAGAACCTTATTATCTTCCCCAGCGCGTCGAGGCTGAGGGTGCCTTCTTTTGCCATTTTGCTGCTTTAAGCTCCTGCCCGATAAAAAATAAATCAAATAGGCCCGTATACTCCGGGTACCGTTACGCCGCAAACCGCGCGCCGGCCTGAAACCTTTTTACCCGTGAGCGGCGTGAATCACTGAGGGAGAGGTATCCTGGAGGTATGACGAGAGTTGCGATTGTCATATTACTCTTGAAAGGGGAGGAAATCAATATGGTATTTAAAAAAACTATTTTCAAAAACAGCCCGCCATTAGGGGACTCATAAAAAACATATTAATATCAGCTACTTGGAAATTTCTTGCAAAAACGAACGCCCATTTGCGGTCTTCCCGGCCCCAAGGGCCTCGGCGATGGTAGCTCCCAGGTCAGCGAACGAATCCCTGGTGCCCAAATCAACGCCCCTGGCAACGGCCCTGCCAAAAACCAGAAGAGGCACATATTCCCTTGAATGGTCTGTCGAAGGCGTGGTCGGGTCGCAGCCGTGGTCGCCCGTGATGAAAAGGACATCTTCGGGCCCGAGGGCGTCCATTATCTCCGGGAGCCTCGCGTCCATTGACTCAAGGGCACGGGCGTAGCCCTCAGGGTCGTTCCTGTGGCCGTAAAGTGTATCCAGGTCAACGAGGTTGGTGAAGATAAAGCCCCTTTTTACCGTGGCAAGGGCTTTCAGCGTCAAGTCGATGCCCTCGTTATCCGAGGCGGTATGCGCTTCTTCTGTGAGCCCCTTGTGCACGAAGATGTCGCCTATCTTGCCGATGCCAACCATCTCCTGCCCGGCGGCCTTTACAAGATCAAGAAGAGTTTCAGACGGCGGCGGGGTCGCAAAATCCCTTCTCGCCGGTACCCGCTCGAACGCGCCCGGCCTTCCGGTAAATGGCCTTGCTATGACCCTGCCGATGTTGTATTCGTCGGCAAGGAGCCTGGTCTTCTCGCAAACCCGGTAAAGCTCCTCTAACGGGAGCACGCTGTCGTGCGCCGCTATCTGGAATACGCTGTCAGCCGATGTATAGACGATGAGCTTGCCTGTCGCGAGGTGCTCTTCCCCGAAGCGCTCTATTATCTCGGTGCCTGAGGCGGCCTTTGCCCACAGCCAGCCGTGGCCGGTCAGTTTCGTGAACTTGTCCATTATCTCAGGGCTGAAGCCTTCAAGGAAGACCGGGAACGGCCTGTCCAGCACTACCCCGGCCATCTCCCAATGGCCTGTGGCAGTGTCTTTTCCGGGGGAGGCCTCTCTCATGCGCCCGAAAGAACCGCTTGGCCGGGCGGCTTTGTTTATTGTCTTTATTCCATCGATGAGGCCCAGGCCGATAGACGCGAGGTTCGGCAGACGCACCCTGCCAGCGACGCTGGCGAGATTGTCGAGCGTATGGCTGCCCTCGTCTCCGTAGCGGCCCGCGTCAGGCAGCTCGCCCACGCCGAGGCTGTCGAAGACTATGACCAGCGCCCTTTTGAACAAGGCCATTCTTAAGCGCCCTTCCCCTCTAACCTGTAGCCCCTCGGGGTAATAAGGCGCCCGCCTTCTGAAAAGGTAGATGAGTTTCCTATTATGAGGATCGTAAGCATGTCTATCTTTTCGGCAAAAGAAGGCGCTTCTTTCAATGTGGTTATGATGACCTCTTCGTCTTTCCTCGATGCGTTCCTTACGATGCCGACCGGGGTCGCCCCCTCCCGGTGGCGGCCAATGACCTCAAGCGCCTTGCCGAGCCCTTCGACCCTCTTTGAGCTTTTGGGGTTATACAAGGCTATGACAAAGTCAGCCTTCGCGGCCAACTCACACCTTGTCTCTATGAGCGCCCAGTCGGTCAAGAGGTCTGAAAGGGAAATGGAAGCGAAGTCGTGCATCAGCGGCGCGCCGAGGAGGGAAGCCGCCGCCACAAAGGCAGGCACTCCCGGTATGACCTCGACTTCGACAGTGTTGTCACCGGATAGGAGCTCGAATATGAGGCCTGCCATTCCGTATATTCCGGAGTCCCCGGAAGAGACCACGGCCACCAGCTTGCCAGCTTTAGCGAGAGCGATTGCCTTTTCGCACCGCTGCACCTCGTGGGTCATGCCGGTTGAAAAGACCTCCTTGCCCGCAATCAGCGGCTTTACGAGGTCGACATACCTCGTGTAGCCGACGACGCAGTCAGCCGCCTCAAGGGCCGCTTTCGCCCTGAGCGTCAGGTCTTCAAGGCCGCCCGGCCCCAGGCCAACTACCTTGATGGCAGGAGAGCGGCGGCTATTGTCACATGTCCTATCTTTGTCTTTTTCAGGCATAATTTTTTAGCTCCGGAGGAGATGAGGGCGGCAGGCTCGGCAACGGCGTAAGCGCCGGTCGCTTTCATGACCAGCCTCGACGGCTGGGAAGGGTACTTGACCCGGTTCAGCTCTTCAGGGCCGTAAACCTCTATCGGCGCGCCCAACTCGCTCGCGAGGGCCTTGAGCCCTCTTTCATTTTTCTTTATGTCGATTGTGGCGAATTTTTTTATGGACAGCATTGAGAGCCCGGCAGCGGTGAAAGCCTCAAACAGTGCTTTTTTTATCAACGCCTTCGGTACGCCCTTGCCGCACCCTACCCCGGCGATTATCTCTCTGGGCCGGAGCACCAGAGTCCTTTCAACGAACGCCGGGTGGACAGACTCAATCCTGCTTGAGACCAGCACGCACGCCTCTTTTGGGCCAAGCCTTTTCGGGAGCGTCCTCAGGCAGGTGAAAACGCCTTTGAACCTTTCCGTTATCTCGTCACGCCTCGTCTTGCTGGCATCTATTACAAAGACCTTTTCAGAGTTGAGTATGGCCGAGTTCACGGCCTTTATCTTTTTCGGGTCTTCTATTACAAGCGAGAAGCCTTCCGCAAGATCTTCAACTGAAGGGAGGTTCCAGATGTCGGTAGCCGTGGTTATTACCGGAGTCGCGTTGATAGCCTTTGCCACGCTTTCAGCCAGACGGTTTGCCCCGCCCATGTGGCCTGAAAGAAGGCTTATGACAAACCTGCCACGCTCATCCACGGCAACGATTGCCGGGTCAAGGTGCTTGCCCTTTAAAAGCGGGGCCACACACCTTATGGCTATCCCCACGGCTGAAATAAAAACAAGGGCGTCAAAGCGCCAGAATGCCCTGGACGCCTCTTTTTTGAGGCCGCCCTTCACGAGTCTCGACGGCTCGAAAATTTCTACTGACTCCAGCGCACAAGCTATCTTTCCGGAAAGGGCAAGCCCTCTTTCTGTCAGTGCGAATACGGCTGTTTTCCCTGCGTTACCTGGACCTTTCAAGCCTGCCTGCCACCTCTTCGAGCTTATCGACCATCGCGTTGAAAAGGCGTTCGCCTTTTTCAGCGGTCGCCTTTCCCGGGTCTCCCCATACAGCGCCCGGCCAGTACTTGAGCTTGTCCTTTACGACGAGCGGCCTCGGGAAATCAGGGTATTCCTCTTTTGACCTGCCCTTGACGAGGCGAGGGGCAAGGTGCAGCACAAGGGAAGTCTCTAGTTCTCCCGCGTGGGAATCGCCTTTCGTCTCGGCTATCTCCGCTGCCTCGCGGCCTATGACCTCGTATATTGAGAAGGCCGCCATCTTAAGTCCCTCGATCCGGGCTACAAGTTCCTCGGCGACTTCCTTCAAGGCCGAGACATGAATACTCCCGCCGTGGCCCGAGACCAAAATTATATTCCTGAAGCCTTGAGCGTAGCCGCTTTTTACTATGTCAGAAGCGAGAAGCCTTAATGAAGAGGCGGTTATGCCGATGGTCCCCGGGTGCGGCCCCGTCGATGTGCATACGCCGTACTGGATGGGAGGGGCCATGAAAACGCTCATGTTCCTCTCTGCTACCTTGCGAACGGCCTCGCGTATAACGAGAGTGTCGGTGTTAAGCGGCAGGTGCGTCCCATGGGCCTCGACAGTGCCGAAGGGCACAATAAGAACAGACGACTTCTTGACGGCTTTTTTGAACTCGGACATCGTGATCTCGCCTACAAGCATCTTTTCACCTCTGCCCTGTTTTTTATGAGGCTGAAAAACGCAAACCCGCCAACCCCAACGGCCGCTCCCAGCCCGTTAGCTAGCGCGTCCAAAGCTTCCGCTTTTCTCGTCGAAGTGAGCGACTGGAGGAACTCGACGCCTATGCCGAAGAGCGAGACAACCAAAACGGCCGTTATGGCCGTTCTTATTGACGGCCTGTCCCCTGACGCGGCCCTCATGAAAAGAAACGACATGACGGCGTACGCGATAAAGTGGTTTGCCTTGTCCCAGCCGTAGCTCGGGCCGCCGGAATCCGGCATGAGTGAAAGAAAGAGCACGAGCCCGGAGTAAAGAGCAATCGGCACCCAATATAAAAGAACGGACCTCATTCCCTGTACCCGTGGCTGAAGCCAGCGTCATAGAGCTTCGAGTTCTCGCCCGGTGAGTCTCCTATGGCATTGCCGACAATTATCATGGCCTGCCTCTTTATGCCTGCCTCTTTGACCTTCCGAGCGATGTCAGCCAAAGTGCCCTTCACCACGGTCTCGTCTTCCCATGAGGCCCTATAGACGACCGCGACAGGCGTATCAAGAGGGTAGCCTTCGGCCAGCTCCTTTACGACTTCGTCTATCATGGCGATGCTGAGGAATATGCAGATGGTAGCCCCGTGGGCGGCAAGCTTTGAGAGACGCTCTTCTGCTGGCACAGGCGTCCTGCCCTCGACGCGGGTGAATATGACGGTCTGAGTGACTCCAGGGAGCGTCAGCTCCCTTTTAAGAGCGGCCGCTGAAGCGAACGCTGAAGAGACTCCGGGGACTATCTGGTAGGCTACGCCTTCTTTTTCGAGCACATCGGCCTGCTCGCGCAGGGCCCCATAAAGAGACGGGTCTCCGGTATGGAGGCGGACAACCTTTTTGCCCTGACGGGCAGCCTCGACCATGAGGGAAGTTATCTCATCGAGGCTCATTGACGCGCTGTTCCTTATCTCAGGGCCCTTTTCGCAGTAGCCGAGCACCTTCTCGCGCACGAGCGACCCGGCGTAGATGACGAGGTCGGCCGTCTTCAGAAGGTTCATGCCCTTCACGGTAATCAGCTCCGGGTCTCCGGGGCCTGTGCCAACGAAAAAGACTTTTACTGCGGTATCTTTAATCTCAGCCATTTTTCCTTATTATTATCATCGAGAAGTAGTCGGGCTTCGTGCCCTTTACAGTCATAAGGTCAGTTACAATCTCTTCTTCGGGCCAGCCTGCCCTTGACACGAAAAAAGCCTTTTCAATCAGTCCGGCCCCTGTTATGAGATCTATTATGCCGTCAATGGCCCTGTTGACTTTCATGAGCACGATTGTATCAGCCGAATCAAGCGCATCCCTGACCTTTTCCAACTCGTAGGCGGCAGGTACAATTATAACTCTCTCATCCGTTTCCGCAAGAGGCACGCAGTGGAGCGAAGCCGCCGCTGAAAACGATGTCACGCCGGGGACGGCCTTGATGTTGGACAGCGGCGCGAGCTCTTTGACGAACGGGATCAGATAACTGAATGTCGAAAAAATAAGCGGGTCTCCGAGGGTTATGAAGGCGACATCCTGCCCCTTGCCGAGCCTTTGGGCCACAAGGATGGCGGCCTGCCTTCTGGAAGCGTCGAGCACGGCCCTGTCCTTTGTCATGGGTAAGGGCAGCTCAAGGATTTCCTTGCCGCCGAAATCGAATATGCCCTTTATTATTTCGAGGGCCCGGCTTGAGCCCTTGTCGCTCGACCTGGGCACGGCTATGACGGCGGATGCCTTGAGCACATTGACTGCCTTGAGCGTTATAAGCTCCGGGTCGCCGGAGCCGACCCCGACCCCATAAAAAACTCCATTCCTCAAAGCGGCTTCCTCCCGGTGATTATGAACAGCGGATTGTGGGCAGAGAGCATGGTGAGCCCGGCGACTTTCTTTGACCTTGATATGCTCACCAGTAAAAGCTCCTTTTCCCATCCTTTTTTCGATATGAACTCAAAGGCTTTTGACGAAGTTTCCATCGTGACGGCGTTGATGACTACGCAGCCGCCCTTTTTGAGCCTTCTTGAGACCAGAGACAAAATCCCTTCTACGCCTTCCCCGCCTCCGCCAACGAACACTGCGTCGGGCGCTGGAAGGCCCTTCAATGCAGCCGGGGCCTCGCCCTTTATTATGACGAGATTTTCCGTCTTGAAGCGTCTGGCGTTCTCCTCAATATCCTTTACCCTTGCGGCTTCTTTTTCAATGGCGTATACATTGCCGCATGTAAGGCGGGCAGCTTCTATCGCGACAGACCCTGAGCACGCGCCTATGTCCCAGACGACCGAGTGCCTCGTGACATTGAGCTTGGCAAGCGCGATGACGCGGAGTTCCTCTTTGGTTATCATCCCGCCGGAGTGGATGAAAAGGCTGTCAGAGATTCCAAAGCCGCTTTTTTGAGAGCCGCCTTTTTCATTCAGGATGATAAAGACATTGAGCGGATCAAAAGACTTTCGCCGGGCGATAATCTCAAGCGTGCCTTCCGAGACTTTTTCCCTTTTTGTCCCAAGGGCCTCGCAGACAAAAACCCTCACACCAGATACGCCCCTTTTCAAAAGTTCCCTGGAGAGCTTTGCCGGGTTGTTCTCTTTGTCTGTGAAAAGCGCGAGCTTCGTGTTCCCGGCGACTTCATCGGCTAGGCTGTCGAAATCAGTCTCCCTGCCGTGGGCGCTCAGGACCTTTACGCCGTTCATCTCATCTTTTATCCTGGCGAATGCCTCTTGAACAGCGCTCACATTTGGTATGACCTCGACCCGGTCAGGCCCAAACTCCTTTAATATGAACGAGCCTATGCCGAAAAGGAGGGGGTCGCCTGTGGCGAGAACGACGACATGCCCCTTTCCCCGCTTGAGGAAATCCCGTATGCAAGAGGCAGCTTCACTGAGACCCTTGAACGGCGCCTTCTGGCCTGTTGCCGCAGGGAACTCGTCCAAATGCCGCTTGCCGCCGACGATGAGCCCCGCTTCGTCTATGAGGCGAAGCGGCCTTTCAACGAGGCTGTCCCTGCCGTGTATGCCTATGCCAATAACGTATATCATCGCGCTATGGATGCCAGGTCGTTCTCATATCCAACGAGAACGGCCATCACCTTTTTTCCGGCTATTTTTTCTGAGTTCTTTTTCACAAGCCTGCAGACCTCGTCTATTACTTCCTGAAGCCCTTTTTCCTTCAATAATAAATAGACCTCTCTGGCAGTATTGGCTTCGATGACCTTTTTTACAATAGTATCGCTCGCGGAAAAACGGGCGCACAGCTCCGCCAGAAAATTGAACTCGACTGAAGAGTCGGAGCAGTGCGTCTCGAAATGGTTTGCGGCAAGCTTCGTGAATTTGCCGAACTGCCCGGCAACGGTAACTGTTTTGAGTCCCGGTCGATTCGCCACGTCCCGGAGGGCATAGCCCATGTGGTCGCCGGTCAAGACATAGCCGACTTCAGGCAATCGAAGCTCCCTTTCCGCGACCTTCTCGCTCGACCTGCCGGTCGAGAAGACGACCTCTGTGAGGCCGCTTGCAAGCGCGACATTTACCCCCAGGCTTATGGAATGGGTATAGGCCGCAAGCGACATCGGCTCTACAATCCCGCTCGTGCCAAGGATAGAGATGCCGCCCGTGATGCCGAGCCTCGGGTTCATGGTCCGCTCCGCCAGCTCCATACCCTTTGGGACCGAGATGGTGACAATAAGCGCGGCTCGACTCCCGTGAGCCTTCGCGGCCTCCAGCAACGCGGCCCGTATCATCTTCAAAGGCACAGGGTTTATGGCAGGCCTTCCGGGCTGCACCTTGAGCCCCGGCCTCGTCACGACCCCGACGCCTTCCCCGCCCCTTATCCGCACGGAGGGCTTCACGGCGTTGTGCCCCGAGACCTTTACCTCGGCCACGAACTCCGCACCATTGGTCACATCCGGGTCGTCGCCAGCGTCTTTTATGATGACGGCCCGGGCAGAGCCGTTCGACACAATCACCGATTTGACCGGAATAGTGATGTGAGAGCCAGAAGGCAGCGTGACCTCGACCGAGGAAGGGGTTTTTCCGCCCAGAAGCGCGTGTGCCGCTGCCTTGGCTCCGGCAGCGGCACATGTACCTGTCGTATATCCTTTTCTAAGCACTATTGCCTCAGGCATTTACGGGTGCGGAGACTTTGGCCTTCCTCACCATAATGCCGAGTATCGCGCCGAGTGCGACAGCAAGCGCGAGCCCCTGGACTGTTTCAGCTGTAAGGAGGTGATACCGGTGCGGCTCCATCATCGAGAGCATGTCCCCAGCAAGCCTCAATACTATCCATATGAAGGCAGAGGCGAATACCGCCCTGGCGACAATACCCCTGAACGGGATGAGGCCGCCCAGAAGGGCGAGAGAAGCCCCTGTTGCCACGCCAAAGACAGCCCCGCCGAATGAGAACGAGACAATATCCTGCGCGAAGCTCCCTTCAAACGGGAACACTCCGGTGACGGCGTTCGTGAGATAGGCCAGCCACCCCCAGACGACTCCGGCGATAACGCCGGATTTCAAATGTTCTTTCAAGTTCATCTGGTCTACCTCAATGGCACGGCATGCCGATTACATGCCTGAAATCGTGGAAAGCGTCGTGCACGCCCGGGGCGACAGACTCCACGCCGTAAGCGATACTCACGGTCATGACGCTGAAAATCACCAGCATCAATGCCTGCAGCAGCAGAGCGTTTCCGTTTACCCCTGAAAGTATTCTCTCCATTTATGTACCTCCTCTGTTAATGATGAGCTGTTGATAGAAAATAGCTGAAAACAACTTAATTCAAGGCTGCTCAAAAAGCTCCATATGCAAGGCGTCGAGGAGCGAGGAATGAGGCGTACTTTGTTTGTACGCCGCAATTACGCGCTTTGAAGCCAACGACGCAGATGGACTTTTTGCGTTGCCGCTTAGAAGTATGTCTGAAGCCTGATACCATAGATGAACGCGCTATCAGCGTTCTTGTCCCCGCCCGGGTTTACGACGAACTGGAAGTCAGGCGAGATATGGAACCCTTCGTCAACCCCTGCGTGCTCTACCGCGTAGTTGTAATAGAGCTCGAAGTAATGCTCAGGAGCGGACTCGAACCCGGAACCATTGAAGTCTTCATAGGCCTGGCTCATGAAGCTCGCGCCGTAGCCGATGCCCATCTGGTCATTGGCCCTGCCAAAAAACTCTCCGGTCACATTTACGCCCGCGCCCACGAACTTGTCGAACTGGGCGACAGTCTCCCTCTGGAGCCCGGCCCTCAGCCAGATGCCGACCGTCTCTGTTACCATCTGGTCGATGCTCAGGCCTACGCCGTTGTTGAAGGCGTTGAGAAGAGCGGTGTTGCCGGGAGTGGCGACATTGTTCGCGTCAAGCGTGGGCGTGGAAGTATCCTCGTCCGGCCTTGCCCCTCTGTACCAGTAGTATACCCTGTAATTGCCGTCCCTGCCAAAAGGTTTGAAGGCAAAATCAGCCTCGGCCATGAGGAACGGCTTGTCAAAGGTATCGGTATAATCGCCGTCGCCTTCAAACGCGCCTAAGGTGACTGAGATGTTCTCTGTCGGGGCGCATGTGGCCCTCGCGCCGAAGGAGTAAAAATTTTCGGAGCCGCCGAACTCGATCGCCGGGTTGTTCACGAAGACCGTGGCCATGAACTGCGCCTTCTCGTTATTGGCAAACTCGTTCCCGTCGAAGTAGCCGGTTATATCGAGCTGGCCTATCGAGAAGCTGAACCTTCCGTCGGCCTCGTGCTCATAGTAGGCCTGCGTCAAGTGCACATTCGTATCATTGAAACTCTCTATATCGGCGTTATAACCTGTTGTGTTGCCGTTGGGGGCAGTGGCGAAATTGAGCGCCATTCCGGCGCCCCTCTGGAAATCCAGCACGATGACCGCCCTGCCGCTTTCGCCTACAGGCGACTCAACGACGAGGTCGGCTGAAAGAGCGCCCTCACCGCTCGGCTCGTTGTCGCCGCTCAGTTTAACTCCGTGCGCCGAAGCGGTTATGCTTCCGCTGAATGTAAGTCCGTAGATGCTGTGTACCGGATGCAGCTTCTTGTGGGCAAGTTCCTCTGAAACTACCTTGCCGTCCTCGACCCTTTTCTCAAGCTCCTCTACCCTGCGCTTCAGGTCCTGTACTTCGCTGTCCTGGGCAAAAGCCGTGGCCGCGAACATGAACGAGAACGCGAGCGCAAAAACAACAGATTTCAACATACTGCAAAAGCCTCCTTGGGTTTTTATGATTCCCTAATCGTGTTCATCATGTATGGAGTATGGCCCGTGGCTGTGCCTGTGTATGATGTCTCCGTGTTTGTGCGCGTGTTCGTGTATTATGTTCGCCCTCAAGAGGAGGTCCTTGTCGCCGAGCACCTCTGGGGCAGTCCCATCCGCCGCTATCGAATGAGCCTCGTCGAGCACGATGACCCTGTCGCTCAGGTCCTGCACGAGGCTCAAATCATGGGTCGCCATTATAATGGTCTTGCCGGCGTTTTTCAACGCTTCAAGCAGCTCGTAGAGCCAGACCTGGGTACGCGGGTCAAGCCCGTTTGTCGGCTCGTCCAGCAGAAGGACATCAGGGTTCACGGCGAGCACCGCGGCTATGGCGGCCTTTTTCTTCTCGCCGCTACTCAATGTATACGGAGCCCGCTCAGCAAGGGCCCTTATGCCGAGCATATCAAGAAGCCCGGAGACCCTTTTTTCAGCCTCCTGCCTTTCAATGCCGAGCTGAAGAGGCCCGAAAAAAAGCTCCTCTATTACTGTCGAGCAGAAAAGCTGAATGTCAGGCTCTGAGAAGACAAAGCCGACCCTGCTCCTGAAGCATCTCAAAAACTCGCCGTGAAGGCCCGCTTCCGTAAGGGGCTGGCCCGTGAACCAGACAGACCCGGACTCCGGGTATACAAGGCCGTCCAGTATCTTCATGAGGGTCGACTTGCCGCTCCCGTTCGCCCCCAAAATGGCAAGAGAGACGCCCTCGGGAACAGTGAAGCTTATCTCCCTCAAGGCCGATTGGCCTCCGTAGGAGAAGCTTACGCCCTCTAGCCTGAAGACCTCATTCATTGGCGTGCCTCAGTAGCCGAATGACAGAAAAAGAAAAAAACTCGCCGCCCCGAGCCACAGGTACTCGCCGCGCCCGAGAGGGCCAGCCGGGTTAAAACGCACCTTGCCTTCGAACCCCCTCGAAACCATAGCCATACTTACCTCTTCGGCCATATTAAGCGACTTCTTTAAGATGAAAGCTACCCTCGACGCAAACCACCTCTGGGCCTCTTTTACGCCTTGACCGTCTATTGTCCTGGATTTCCTGGCCAGCGCCGCATCGATTGCCGTCTTCACAAGAATGAGGACGAACTTGAAAGTAAAGAACAGCGCCGTCACGAAAAAACCCGGCAAAAGCCTTCCGAGCCCCCTGAAAAAATCAGCCTGCCTGGTCGTCAATACTGCCAGAGAGGCCAGCGCCGCCATCATTGATACCCTGAGCACGAAAAAAAGCGCCGTCTTTAAACCCTCGTCGGTTATCGTCAAGCCCCCGATATCAACAAGCGGAGAGCCCGGTGTCACGAAACTGAAGATTGCTGGAATCGTGAGCACCGCTGTGAATACCACTGCCGGGAGGGCGCGCTTCAAAAGAGTTGCAGCGCCGACCTTTGTTATTATCGAAAGGCCAAAGGTGAGCACGAAGAGCGAGAAAATAAAAACCCAGCTCTCTGAAAGAGCCGCCGCGAGCAGCAAAAAGAAAAACCCCGCAAGCTTGGCCCTCGGCTCAAGCCTCTGCATCGCCCCGTCCCTCGCGGCATAATCAGCGGTGAACGCCTTCTTTAAAACTGAAGCGAAGTTCTTGAGGCTCTTCTCGATAAAGCCCCGGGCCTTCTGCCCATCGACAGAAGGGCAGCCATTGGGCGCAGGCCCTTTCATCCAGTCCGGCAGCGTCATTTTTTCCATAGCCTGCTCCAGACATAGACGGCCGCTACCACGAGCGCGCTGCCGATAAGGGCCGATACCACATACAGCAAAGCCGTGGCGCCCTCAGACTGGCCGTAGTCAGGCAGAATACCCTTCCACGCGCCTTCGAACCTTTCAATGCCGGAAGGCACGAACCCTAAAAGCTGCCCAAGCTCCTCTTTGCCCCACTCGCCCCATGGCGTGCCAGTCGCTATAAGCCCCAACGGGACGAGCACGATGAGGGCAGCGATAAAGACCAACAAGGGCCTGTATGATGTCTTTTGCCCGGCCTCGACACTCAACCCCATCTTGAGGACATACGAGACGACCAGCGCCGTGGCAAGCGCCTCGACAACGCCGAAAAAAACAAGATGCGGCAGCACCATCGCCGGGAGCGCTATATGAAGCGGATAAGGCGCGTAAAGCGCCCTGCCGTCCATAGTGTGCGCTATCAGCGGCTGAATACCAAGCTCAATGCCGGCCGCCAGGGCCGCGAGATTAACGGCAACATACGCCGCTGCGGCCGCACCTAAAAAACCTCTAACCCTGCCCGGCTCTCCGGCTGTAAAGACCCTGAAAATAAAATACGCCGCAACCGGCATTAAAAGGGCCATGTTGAAACAATTAGCCCCGAAAGAGAGCAGCCCGCCGTCCCCGAAGAGCAATGCCTGAAGGGCCAGCGTAAGGCTCATCGCTATGATGCCAGCCCAGGGCCCCAGCACAATCCCCAGGACAGCCCCTCCGACCATATGGCCCGACGAGCCGCCCGGTATGGGGAAGTTGAACATCTGTATTACAAAGGTGAAGGCCGCCCCCAGGGCCATGAGCGGAAGCCCTTTCAGGGCAAAAGCCTTCTCCATCTTTTTCGAGGCCAGATACCAGACCGGTGCCATCACGCCGTAAAAGACGGCGCATGTCCCAGGACTCAGGTATCCGTCAGGTATATGCATTCATGACCTCAGGCAGTTTAAAAAGTCCATCTGCGTCGTTGTCTTCATCGCTCGCAATTGCGGCGTACATACTAAAGTACGCCTCATTCCTCGCTCCTCGACGCCTTGCATATGGAGCTTTTTAAACAGCCTGAACAAAACCGTTTTTCAACAGCCTGTCTTAGCCTCCGCCGCGAGTATGGCCAGGGCATTGACAATGGCCACTGCTATAGTGCTGCCGCCCTTCCTGCCTTTCGTGAATATCGAAGTGAGGCCGCTTTTTTCAAGTGCCTCTTTTGATTCAGCCGCTCCGACAAAGCCGACAGGCACGCCCACTATGAGGGCCGGCTTCGGGCCGCCGGCGGCTATTATGCGCAAAAGCTCGAAGAGGGCGGTCGGCGCGTTCCCTATGGCTACAACGGCGCCTTCCATGAACTCGGCTGCCTTTCTCATGGAGGCCGCCGTTTTTGTGGTGCCCTGTGCCGCCGCCGTCTCGGCAACCGACCTGTCTGAGGAGAAGCAGAAAGTCTTCGCGCCGAAGGGCTCCAGCCTGTACTTCATTATCCCGGCCTCGACCATCCTGACATCGGTTATTATGTTGCGCCCTTCCCTTATGGCCCGCACACCGGCCTCAACCGCGCCGGGGGTGAACTTCAAGATGTCCTTGAACTCGAAGTCAGCGGTCGTATGGATGACCCGCTTTATCACCGGGAGCTCGATTTCAGGGAATACGCTTTCATCCAGCTCTGTCCCTATTATCCTGAAGCTCTCTTTTTCAATGGGGTGCTGGCACGGTATTGAAGCGGTCTTTTCCGCCGAAAACTCCTCTATCCTCTGGATAGTTATGTCTATGAGCTTATCATGGAACCCGAGGTTCTGCGTGAGCGCTATCTTGAGCCCGGCGTGCTTGTTTTTGGCCTCTTCCATCTCAGCCGGGAGGTCCTGCGTTACATGGAGCCCCATGTAAAGGAAATACGGCATGACCGTTATATCGCTGAAACCCTTTGCCACGAGAGCGTCCACGCCCTCCTGGAAGTCCGGTTTTTCCATCTGCAGGAAAGCCGGAAGCACCATGCCGTAGCCGCCCCGCTGCTCAACGGCCCTGGCCGCCTTCCTCAATGTCTCGTTCGCCTCGGCTGCCTTGCTGCCGTGGCCGAGGAGCATTATCGCCTTCTTTTCGTTGCCTGCCATCTTTTCACCTCATCCTGGACAAAAAAAATACCCTCCTTCAAAAAAGAAAGAGGGTATACGGGAACGAAATAGCGTTCTTCCCCTCACCTTCTTTACCTTCGAAGAAAGCTGTGAGGCATATCAGGGCAGGTCTCCTGACTCGCGGCCTTGCTTGCCTACTCCCCGCGCCTTCCCGGCCTTGAGCCAGTGGCGTCCGTTGGGTTTCGTTGCCGCTTACAGTGGCGGGTCCGTTCCCGATTCTCCGCCTGCGCGGACCACGGGATTCCCTATTATACCCCTAGCGGGGTACCCTAATACGACTTGACCGAATGATTACATTTTTAACGGCCCCTTGTCAAGCCGGACAGCTTCCACGCCGTCCACGGCTTTCTCATGGGCGGGTATCCTCTTTTCTACCTGGCTCAGGATGCCCCTTAACATATTGACTTCCTTGAGCATGAGCCCGGTCCTTCCGAAAAGCCGTTTGAAGTTTCGCATGATGGCCTCAAGGAGGTGCTCCCCGCCGTTGTCGCCGTATTCAAGCGCCCTCAGGGTCCTCTCGATGTGAACGAACATCTTTTCGACCTCTTCCTTCGGGGCGGCTTTTATGGCGTGCGCCTTGGGAGTTTGAGCGGTAAACAGGTGATGGCAGACCGTGAAAACCGCGTGCGAGAGGTTAATGGACGGATAATCCTCAGATGTCGGTATCTCGACCAGGATGTCGCACGGAGGTATCTCTTCGTTCAAAAGCCCCTTGTCTTCCCTGCCGAACAGGACGGCGACCCTGTTCAGGGCCGCAAGCCGCAATATTACAGGGACAGCCTCATCGAGAGTCAGGACCGGGAACCTGTTCCTGCCTATCCT
>MGPK01000032.1:6276-25720 GCA_001795535.1 Deltaproteobacteria bacterium GWA2_54_12 | reverse complement strand
AGAACAAGGTCAGTAAAATCAGTATTCCTCATGGCCCGGGCCACGCTCCCCACATTTCCCGAGCTCTGCGGCTCGACAAGGACTATGGAGATGTTCGAATTGGATGGCGGCTTTGGGGACTTCTGCTTCGGCCTGTTGCTTCGGCCCATCGGGGTACCCTTTCAATGAAAAAAATAGCCGCGGCCCTGAAGCGCGCGGCTATGAAAGAGTATATCAAAATATGGGGGGTCTTTGAAGACGGATGATGTAAGGTAAAGAGACATTTTGCTGAAATGCAAAAACAGAACAGGGTGCTCAAAAAGTTCCAGATGCGAGGAGTCGAGGAGCGAGGCATGAGGCGTACTTTTTTGTACGCCGCAATGACGCGCAACGATGACGACAACGCAGATGGGAAGCTTGAGGCAACCTTTACGCTATCAGGTCAACAGGAACCCCTGTATTAGACGGGAGCGCGTCGGGCATAAAGCCGTCAAGCGGCGCTCCTTCGGCTACGGCGAAATAAGAACTTGCTTCTATCGTGGTCTTTGAAAAGGAAAGATATGTTGAAGTGAAGTCGGCCTTCCTCAATGCCTTGAAAAAGTCCGGCACGCTTAACGCGGGTTTCGCAAGTTCGCCGTCTTCTTCGAGTGCACTGTGGCTCTCTTCGTTCCTGTCAACGGTAAGAAGGCCCGTGCCGTCTTGCGCGCCCGTTTCCTCCTCAGAGGAGACATTGAATTTGAAGCTCATGGAGAAAAGCTCGCTTGACGAGCCCGCGTAGTTCACTGTCATGGGGCTTTGTCCGTCCCCCGAGACTTCAGATGAAAATCCGGACATCGAAGCCTTTGTCATATTGAGTTCCAGAGTAAAGCCAACCTCTTCGCCATCAGCGGTCTTTATGGTGCCTGACGCGCTGAAGCTGAGCTGCTCTATGGAGGCGGTAAACCCTGCTGAACCGGATATGTCAGACAAGCCTTCAGCTTGCGAAGCAGCTGATGCCTGGCCCTTGCCTGCCCTTGCAATGTCACTGATATTTATCTCGTGGCCTGAAAAGGCTCCGTGAACAAGCCTGCCAAGAAAGGCGCCGTGGTCAAGCCCGGCCGGTATGCCGATCTCACGCCCTCTGGCCTCTGAGGACCTTTTGTGCATGGACTCGAATCGGGCCCTGGCTTCATCCGATATTGCCACGCTGTCCGGCCTCTTGTGGCGGTGGACGGCCTTTTCATCGTGATGATGTCCGTGGCCCCCGCGCTCTTTTACAGAGTCGAGCCCTTCCTTCTTTCCATGTCCCTCCACCTGGTGCCGGGAGGCTTGCTGAATGTGGGTATCTTCTATTCGCATGCGCCGCTCCTTTGAGATATTTATCGGCGGGCTGCAAAGGTGGCTTTAATACTTTCTGTTCAGGAGGAGCTGCCCGGCACTAATCAGGTTATAATATCTATATGGAAAAAACATATCTCGAACCGAAGGAGAAAAAAGGCCTGCTCGTGGTTTTAACTGGAGACGGCAAAGGCAAAACAACGTCCGCTCTTGGCATGGCTCTTCGCGCAGCGGGCCACGGTATGAAGGTCTGCATGATACAGTTCATGAAGGGCGATATTCACTCGGGTGAGCTCGACAGCCTGCCGAGGCTTGCCCCGGAGGTCGAGTTCCATGTCATGGGCAAAGGCTTTTGCGGAATCATGGGAAACCCTTACAAATTCCCGGAGCACAGGGAGGACGCGCAGAAAGCCATAGGGCTATCCAAGGAAAAGATTGCCTCAGGCAGCTATGACATCGTGATACTCGATGAGATAAACAATTCCCTCATGCTCCACCTTGTGGACCTTCCGCAGGTGCTGGAGCTTATTGACTCGAAACCGCCCCTTATGCATCTCGTTCTCACCGGAAGGGACGCCCACCCTGAAATCATAAAAAGGGCCCACACTGTCTCAGAGGTAAGGGAGATCAAGCACGCAATGGGCCAAGGCATAGAGCCGCAGAAGGGCATAGATTACTGAACGTTAAAGCCTGAAATGAGTTCAGGGGAGGCGACTAGTCGCCTCCCCTGAAAGCCCTGCGGGGATTGGGGGCGGGGTATGTGGATAAACGATGCGGAACAAATCTTTTTCAAAACCGCAGACCTCAAGCCGCCAATTCGTAATCTTCGCTTTCAGCCATCTTTCTCAGTTTCGCCAGAGCCTTTGCCTCTATCTGACGGACGCGCTCCCTCGTGATGCCGAACTCGCGTCCTACCGATTCAAGCGTCCTGGGATCTGAGCCGTCAAGGCCGAAGCGCTCCGTGATGACGAGCCTCTCGTTGGCGTCGAGAGATTCGAGCCACAGCCTTATCCGCGCGGCCCTGTCAGAGCTGTCAACGCCCTCCATCGGGGGCGGAAAAGTCTCGTCCTCGAGCCTGTCCAGAAGCGGCTGGTCAGAGTCCTCGTTTACGGCTGACTCAAGGGAATAGCTCTTCCTGCTTATGGAGGTGAGCTTTTTCACATACCTTCCGGAAAGTCCGGTCTTGTCGGCCAGCTCCCCATTGGAAGGCTCGCGGCTGTACTCCATGGTCAGCTCCCTTTCGGCCCTCGAAACCTTCGCGAGGTCCGTGGTTATGTGGATAGGGAGCCTTATGGTGTTCGCCTGGTTGGCTATCGCCCTGTCTATCGATTGCCTTATCCAGTAGGTCGCGTATGTAGAGAACTTGCACCCCTTGGAAGCCCTGAACTTCTCCACGGACTTTATGAGGCCGATGTTGCCTTCCTCTATAAGGTCCTGAAGCGGCAGGCCCCTGTTCAGATACCTCTTGGCTATGTTCACGACGAGGCGAAGGTTAGCCTCTATCATCTTTCTCCTGGCCCCTTCGTCCCCCCTGGCTATCTTTCTTGCCAGGGTTTTTTCTTCGGCTCCGGAAAGGAGGCTTACCCTCCTTATGTTCTTGAAGTAAGCGTTTATCGAATCTGTGTCCAGACCCCTTTCGGGCTCCTCGCCCTCTATGGGCACGGTGCGCCCGCGTCCGGCAAACGATATTATGTTGTTGTACCTCGCGTCTTTCATGGCCTCTCCATTAATAGCAAGGCCGCCTTCCAAGCGCGTGCTATTCGCTGGTTTCCGGGGCATTCTCAGCCTTGGCAAACCCCTTTGAACTTCCGCATTCCGGGCACTTTTTAGGCTTGCACCTCGACTCTTTTGAGTGCCCGCATTCGCTGCATTTCCAGTCTGCCATCGCCGCCTCCTTAAAAATGCGCCTGGGCGTAGTTCTCCAGGCCTTTCTGGTCGGGCTTCATGCCCTTCTCGCCCTGTTTCCAGTTGGCCGGGCAGACCTCGCCGTATTTCTCGTTGAACTGTATCGCGTCGAGCACCCTCAGAACCTCGTCAACATTCCTCCCCAGCGGCAGGTCGTTGATCGTTATGTAGCGTATCTTGCCGAGCTTGTCGATTATGAACAGCCCGCGAAGCGCGATCCCCGGCTTTTCCACGAGCACGCCGTAATGCCTGCTGATGGACTTGTCGAGGTCGGAGACGAGCGGATAGGTTATCTCGCCTATGCCGCCTTTCTTTCTCGGCGTATTTCTCCAGGCAAGGTGGGAAAACTGGCTGTCAACGGATACGCCGAGCACCTGGGCACCCCTCAACTCGAACTCTTCCATCCTGTCGCTCATGGAGATTATCTCGGTGGGGCAAACAAATGTAAAATCGAGCGGATAGAAAAAGAGCACTACATACTTGCCCTTGTAATCCGAGAGCTTCACTTCTTTTATAGAGCCGTCCTCCATGACCGCGGTTGCTTTGAAGTCAGGCGCGTCGTTCTGTACCGTGGCGAATTCAGCCATTTTTCCCATTCCTCCATGATTGTTCTGGTATTTCAGCTCGTCTTTGCGCGGCATCTTGTGCACACGCCGTAGAAGTCAATATGGTTGCCGGTTACGGCGAACTCCCTTGTAACTTCCTCGGGAAGTCCAAGCGACTCTGAGTAGTCGAAGAAAACATCACCTATCTTGCCGCAGCCGGTGCACATGATATGGTGGTGAGCGGACGGGTTAGGGTCGAAATGCTTTCTTTCCGGGTCTATGGTTATCTCGAGGAGCTCCCCTCTGTCGCGAAGCGCCTGGACAGTGTTGTATACAGTGGCAAAAGACACCGTAGGGTACTTTTTCTTAATCTCGGTATAGATGTCATCGGCCGTAGGATGGTTCGTATTGCCCTCGAGGAATTTAAGTATCGCTATCCTCTGGGGCGTGAGCTTGAACCCTTTTCCTCTGTATTTTCTGACTATCCTTTCCATACAGAAACTCCTCTTTGTTCCAAATGGTTATTATCTTGGAATAATTCTATTATAGTATATAAAAAAGATTTGTCAAGCCGTTGCCTGCGTATTTGCAACCGTGTGATATGTCAAGGTTTTTGCAGTCAGCAAACCTGTCCTTAAAGGCTCTTGCGAGCTTCATTGACTCTATTTTCGAGGAATTGCACGCCCGGAACGCTCATTATGATCATCACCGTCGAAAGGAAGGCCAGTATAATGAAATCAATGTACATGGCGCTGAGGAAAAAAAGGAAGAACGCCGATATCAGCACGGCTTCAGCCAGCGCCATACCGATGACCGGCGTCATCAGAAGGTACCTTAAGAGGCCGTCCGGGTCTTTAAGGCGGCTCCCGAGGCCCGCAGGTGAATAACGCTTATTCAAAACAACGCGGAAAGCCGCTAACGAGGCGATCGAGGTGCCGTAGAATACGGCCCTTAATATGTTCTCGTTAAAATCCGGGATAAAGCCCCGGAAGTATATGTAGACGAACTTCGTCAGGGCCACCACACCCCCGTATACCAGGATGAATGAGCCCGCGAAAACAGCCATCATGATGTTCGTACGCCTGAGACTTTCGTATATTTCCCTGTTCATCCGGCCCCCGTTGATTTCCGTCATGTTCACGGACCGCCTGTCCGTGAGATACTCAAACCTGGCCCCAGGGCCGCTTTTGACATAAAATCTCTCAGCTGTTAACCTTAAACAAAACCAGGGACCAAATCAAGGAGGTTTTGATGCTCTTTCTTACGATGCATATCGTGCACCTGCTGGCGGTCATCCTCTGGATAGGCGGGCTTGCCTTCGTAACCGGCATTGTACTGCCAATGGCTATAAAGACCCCGGACGCCCTCCAGAAGGTCCTGACCTTCCAGCGCGTCGAACACAGGTTCGCCCCGCTGGCCAAGTGGTACAACATCATAACCGGAATCTCGGGCTTTGCCATGGTCTGGATGATGGGCTGGCAGGATCTTTATTTCACGAGGGCAGGCCTGGCGCTCACATTCATGACGGCCATCTGGTTATTCTGGTTCGTGATGCTCGTAGGGCTCGAGCCTATAGTCATACGGAAGATGCTCGAGAAGATGGTCCGTGAAGGCGACAAGATGGATATAGACGGGATATTCAGGAAGGTCAAAAAACTGCACTGGTTCATGGTCGCGATATCTCTGGCCGCCGCGGCGGCTGGCGCGATCGTCGCGCATGGGGGGTTTCTGTACTGACCTCAGCGAGCCTTGAAAGGTATACCTTCAAGGGCGAGTAATTTTTCTTTTACGCCCTCCCCGCCGGAGTAGCCGCCGATAAAGCCGCCGGACTGAAGGACCCTGTGGCAGGGTACTATGATGGGTATGGGGTTTCTGCCGCAGGCGCCGCCAACGGCCCTGGCCGCACCGGGTTTTCCGATGACGGAAGCAACCTCGCCATAGCTCAATTTCCCGCCCCACGGGATAGCCGAAAGCGCGTTCCAGACAACCCTGTCAAAAGCCGTGCCAGAAGGGTTCAACGGCACACTGAAAACAACGGGCCTGCCCTTAAAGTACTCATCTAACAGCCGGAAAAGGACGGAGAAACGGCCATTGTCAAAAGCAGGCTCAATAGTCTGGCTTGAGGCAAGGCCCGCTAAAAAATCGCCTTCCTTTACCCCTATGCCGAGATCTGTTATGCCTTTGGCTCCGGCGGCAATGTAAAGGTTGCCTACAGGGGAGGCATAGCAAGAATATACATATCCGTTTACCATGTTTATATGGTAAGACAAATCCAGCCCCGGCGCAATTCTTTTGGTGACGCAGTCAGAGGCACCCGAAACTGACCAGCATCCCCGGCTTTGACTTACGGGGTTCGTTCTGCTATTTTTAAATCCATCTATCTACTCATTGAAAGGCAGCCCATGAACTTCAAGACAGCTTTCATATTCTGGTTCGTCATGGTCGTAATCGCCATCGCGAACGGCTTTTTCGGCGAAAAGGTCGTCTCGCGCTATCTGGGCGATTACGGCAGCCACCTGTACAAGACCATCTTCATAATCGTCGTCATCTTCATCGGGGCGAGGATATTCGTTAGCAGTTACGCCCCTGAGCCTGTTTTCTCGTCCGCGCTTTCAGCCGGGTTGCTGTGGTTTTTCTGCAGCCTGACCTTTGAGTTCATCTTCGGCCATTTCGTTTTTGGTTTTCCCTGGGAAAAACTCGTGGCTGATTACAAGATATGGCAGGGCAGGCTCTGGTCGCTGGTGCTGGCCTCCGAGATAATCGCGCCGCTCATCAATGCCTGGCTGCTTAAGCGCTGAATACTCACCGGGGAATATTGAAAAACGCGGGAGTATACAGGTTGCTCAAAAAGTTCCCAGATGCTAGGCGTCGAGGAGCAAGGAATGAGGCGTACTCTGTTTGTACGCCGCAATTACGAGCAACGATGACAATAACGCAGATGGGACTTTTTCAGCAACCTGCTGCGGGGGCATTATGAAACGCACAATCCTCACCATCAACAGCGGCTCATCGAGCATAAAGTTCTCCCTGTACGAAGCCGGGCCTGCTCCGGGCCGCCTCCTTTTCGGAAGACTTGAAAGGATAGGCCTTCCTGAGGGCAGATTTCTTGCGTTCGACGCTGGAGGCGCCCCCCTGTCATCGACCGGCGTCGAATTTCCTGACCACGGGGCAGCCCTCAAGGAGCTGTTCAACTGGCTTGCAGGCCGTCCTGAAGGCAGGGGTATGGGCGCGGTAGGCCACAGGGTCGTGCACGGCGGGGCGGAGTACACCGCCCCCAGTCGGGTGGGCAAGCAGCTCCTTTCAGCGCTTAAAAGGCTCATTCCCTTCGCTGCCGAGCACCTGCCGCACGAGATAAAAGCCATAGAGGCCGTAAGCTCCACCTTCCCGGGCCTGCCGCAGGTCGCCTGCTTTGACACCTCTTTTCACAGGACGATGCCGCAAACGGCAACCACCTTCGCCATACCGGCTGAATTCAGGGCTGAAGGCGTCATAAGATACGGCTTCCACGGACTGTCCTATGAATACATCATGGAAGAGCTTTCAAGGTTGGAGCCTGACCGCTCAAAGGGGCGCACGATAATCGCCCACCTCGGAAACGGCTGTTCGATGTGCGCCGTGAAAGAAGGCAGGAGCATTGATACCACGATGGGCTTCACGCCGCTCGGCGGCTTAGTCATGAGCACCCGAACCGGAGACCTCGACCCCGGAATAATCGTATACCTCCTCAAGACGCGCGGCTACAACCCTGACGAGCTGAACGAGCTGCTCAACAAAAAATCAGGCCTGCTGGGAATATCCGGCATAAGCCCTGATATGGCCGACCTCCTCAAAAAAGAGGCGACAGACCTTTCGGCCGCGCTTGCCATCGAGGTATTCTGCTATCAGGCAAGGAAGTTCATTGGCTCTCTGGCGGCCGCGCTCGGTGGGCTCGACACGCTCGTCTTTACTGCCGGGATGGGCGAGAACTCGCCGGAGATAAGAGAAAGAATAGTGGAAGGCCTGGGCTTTCTCGGTTTGGAGATAGACAGGGAAAAGAACAGGGAGAACAGCGAGGTCATATCAAAAGGGGCTGTTCAGATACGGGTGATGAAGACAAACGAAGAGCTTATGATCGCAAGACAGACCTGGAGAATTATCTCAGGGTGAGCCGGAGAAAATCATTCACGAGCATTAATTATAATCGCGAGGGGAGGGTGAAATCTGCACACCCTCTCCCCTTCCTTCCCCCATCGAGTGGGAGGGTTTAAAGACGCGGCAAGCCGCGGGGTATTAGACCCTAAGAAAGAATAAAAAAAGGCCTCTCTTTTCAGAGAGGCCTTTAATTTTTCAACCAAAACGCCGTTAGTTTTCGGGCTTTGTGAGAGCGTACGCAGTGCCGCCTGAAGTGAACTTATGCTTGACGCTGTCCCTTGCGGCCGCGAACTGCTGCATCTCCTTTTTAGAAATCGACACGCCTGGCAGTGATTTGACGCTCAACGGGTTTATGAGCCTGCCAGCTACCTTTACTTCGTAATGGAGATGGGGGCCGGTGGAAATCCCGGTCGAACCGACATAGCCGATGACCTGTCCCTGGTCTACTTTCGCGCCCGCCCTTATGCCCTTGCCTATCCTTGAAAGGTGGCCGTAAGCGGTCGAGTAACCGCTGCTGTGCTTTATCTCTATATAATTCCCGTACCCGCCCTTCCAGCCTGCGTGCTTCACAACGCCGCTTCCGGCGGACTCGATCGGCGTTCCGACCGGCGCGCCGTAATCTACACCGTGGTGGGGCCTGTACCTCTTCAATATGGGGTGGAACCTGCCCCGGCTGAATGTGCTGGTTATCCTCCTGAACCTCAGGGGGGATTTCAGGAGGGTTTTTTTAAGCGACCTGCCCTTTTCGTCATAATAGCCCTTGCCGCCCTTGCCCTCGTAATAGATGGCGGAATAGTTCTTGCCGCCGTTTTTCATCTGGGCGCCGAGGAGCTTTCCTGTCTTTACGGGCACGCCTTCGACATAGAGCATCTCGGAGAGGAGATTGAATGTATCTCCCTTATGTATGTCAGAGGCGAAGTCTATGTCCCAGGCGAATATTTCCGTAAGCGCCACTACGGCCTGCGAGTCTGCCCCGGCCTTCAACGCGTCTTCATAGAGTGAGTTCTCGATCGTGCCGGACACGACTACTTCCCTTGTCTCGTGCGGGAGCTCATCTTTTTTGGCGACCATGTTGCCGTCAGGGTCCCTTTCGATGAGCAAAAACTCGTAGTCGCTGAACTTGTACTCGACTTTCTGGAGCCTGCCGTCTATGGTGAAGGCCTTGAGAACGGAGTCTTCCCTGAGGCGCGTCAGGTCGAATACGGGCTTGGCCTTCTTGACGATGTCCAGTATCTCCGGGCCTGAAACATTCAGGGCCGACATTATCTGGTAGAAAGTGTTATTGGCGGTGAGCTTGAAATCGAACCGTTCTATCTTGGGGCCCTGGTCCTCGGAAACAGCGTCAGCGTCTTGCGCCTGGCTCGGTTCAGAGAACTTCTGGGAGGATGCCGGACTTATAAGGAAAAGGATCGAAAGGAAAAACGAAATACCTACGAGGGAGATTATTAACGCGGTTCTTATCGGGAATCTCTTTTCATTCCTGTTTTGAGTTCCGGTCAATTCTTTTCCTCTCTGAATAATTTTCACAACATGATATTTACTGACTCTGCTTTTGTCAAGCGCAAGTTGATAACTTGCCGTAATTAAAAGATTTTTTCAGCCCCAGGAAACCTCCCCTCCCTGACAGCTTGCCATCGAGGCCCGAAATGGGTAATATATTGGCTATATGGCTGACAGGACTGAATACTTTGCCCCCGGGATGAACCGGAAGACAAAAATACTTGTCGCGGACGACGACCGTTTCTACATCCAGATATTCTCCGACCTCATAGACGGGCTCGGCTATGAGTGCATATCCGCCTCGAACGGCATGGAGGCCCTCGAAAAGATAAGAGCCTGCAAGCCGGACATCCTTATAATCGATGTTGTCATGCCCGGCATGAACGGCTTCGAAGTCACGCGCCGCCTGAAAAACGACCCCGCCACAATGCACCTCCCCATAGTAATAGTGACCTCGCTTACGGACAGGGGCTCGAAGCTCAAGGGGCTGGAATCAGGCGCGGACGAGCTTTTGAGCAAGCCCGTGGACGAAGCCGAATTCAGGGCGCGCATCGGAAACCTACTGAAGGTGAAGCGGTACGAGGACTATCTGCTGGAGAACGGAAAGAAGCTTGAAGGCGAGGTCGTCGACAAGACCGTGCAGCTCGAGCGCGCCTTTGAGAAAATAAGGCACGGCTATGTGGAGACAGTCTACAGGCTCACGCTGGCCGCCGAGTACAGGGACAAGGAGACCGGCGGCCACATAAAGAGGATAAGCCTGTACTCCCGGCTCCTCGCTTCTCACATGGGGCTTTCCGAGCAGGCGGTCGAGGCGATATTCTTCGGCAGCCCGATGCACGATGTCGGCAAAATAGGCATTCCGGACTCCGTGCTCCTCAAGGAGGGCTCGCACACGCCCGAAGAGTTCGAGCTGATGAAGACCCATACCACGATAGGCGGGAACATCCTGCGCGACCCGGACTCCGGGATACTGCTCACCGCAAAAGAGATAGCGCTTACGCACCATGAAAGATGGGACGGGAACGGCTACCCGAGGGGCTTGAAGGGAGACGAGATACCCATTTCAGGAAGGATAGTTCATCTAGTGGACATCTACGACGCCCTGAGGAGCAGGCGCCCCTACAAAGAAGCCTTTGACCATGAAACAGCCTGCGGGATAATAGATTCCCAGAAAGAAAGATTTGATCCTGCCGTATTCAAGGGCTTTCACGCCCTCGCCGAAGAGTTCCGCGTTCTGTTCGACAAGAGCGCGATGGAAGAGCCCGACCTCAGAAAAACCACCCAGTTATGATGTAGTCAGCGTCCTTTGTGTCGATTTTATCAACCTCCACCCTGTCGGACTCGGGAAGTATCACGGAAAAGGAATAGCCGGAAAGCCTTGTGACCTGGGCGGGTATGCCCCTTTTCCATGAATGGCCGCTCCCGGCAAGGACTACAAGCCTCCTGGCGGGGTTTGCGTCAAGGTACTCTATCGCGTTGTGGGCCATTGCGTTGTCCCAGACCATCTGCGCCTCGCAGAAATTTTTGAAAGACATCTCGCCGGCGTGCTCCCCGAGCGCGTCCTTGATAAACTCTTCGTATGTCGCGTCCACCTTGCATTCTATGCCGGACGGCAGCCCGGAAAGCTGCTCAGGGGTAAGCGACGAGAAGCCCTCTCTGACCACCTGGCGTATGACGCTCCTGGAGACATTGAGTCCCACCAGCGGGATCTGTTTTTCCCTGGCGTACACGAATATATCCCTGTACTGGGTCCAGGGCAGCCCCCAGTTCCTGTGGTATATCTCGCTGAACTCGGCCTCTTCGATCTCGCCGGAGACCCACTTGTCCAGGGCCTCCTGGTCTTCTTTCTTGAACATCTCCACGCCTATGGCGACCTTTTTGCCGTTTCCGTCCAGAGCCTTTATTATCTCCAGCTGGGCCTTGTGGTGGCTCTTTTTGGTGTGCACCTCTCCGACGAATACGATGTCGCGCCCGTCGATCTCCTTGAGGAGTTCCGTGGGCTTGAGCTCCCGGCGGTCCGCTACCCTCAATATCTTCGGCTCAACGCAGCCGTAGGCGACCGCGAGAAGGAGCGAAAAAAACAGGAGGCGGCTTAAAAGCTGCCCCGCGCTTGCGATGTTCCCGGGCATTGGCTAACCCCTCTCTTCCAGCGGAATGTATGGCTGCTCGCGCAGGCCCGTATACTTCTGCTCGGGCCTGTATATCCGGTTGCTCTTGAGCTGCTCCATCCAGTGGGCAAGCCAGCCCGCGACCCTGCCCATGGCGAATATCGGCGTAAAAAGCTCGGTCGGAATGCCTATGCTCCTGAAGACTATTCCGGAATAAAAATCTATATTGGGGTGAAGCCCCCTGGCCGAAAGTTTTTCATGCACTATCTGCTCGAGCTCCCTGGATATCTCGAGCGTCTTTTTGTCAATGCCGTCGTGCTCGGCAAGAAGAGATATGTAGCGTTTCAATACCTCTCCCCTGGGGTCCACGGTCTTGTAGACCCTGTGGCCCACGCCCATTATCTTTTCTTTTTTCTCGAGCTTCCCTTCGATGTAGTCTCTGACATTCTCCTTTGTGCCTATCTCGTCTATCATGCGCACCACTTCCTCGTTGGCCCCGCCGTGCAAAGGGCCGGAGAGCGTGCCTATGGCCGAAGCCACTATCGTATACGGGTCGGCAAGGGTTGAGCCAACGACCCTCGCGCTGAAGGTGGAAGCGTTCATGGTGTGGTCGGCGTGAAGTATGAGCATGACATCAAGTACGCGCTCAACGAGCGGGGAAGGCTCTTTTTCGAAAAGCATGTAGTAGAAGTTCGCGGCAAAGGAAAGGTCGTTCCTGGGCTGTATCGGCGCGTCCCCGTGCTTGAGCCTGTGCACGGCTGCGGTTATGGTCGGCAGCTTCGCTATGAGCCTCACCGCTGACCAGTAGCGCATGTCCGGGTTAAGCGTGTCCCTCGCCGGGTAGTACATGCCCATTGCCGAGGTCACGGCCTGGAGGTAATGCATGGGGTGGCCGTTTTCCGGCAGATACTCCATCATCCTCAATATCTTGAGCTTGAGCCTCGTATGAAAAGTAATATCATCGTGGAATTTCTGGAGCTCGGCTTTATCCGGGAGCCGCCCGAAAATAAGGGTCCAGGCCGTCTCCAGAAAACCGCTCTTTTCCGCGAGCGTCTCAATGGAGATGCCCCTGTACTCGAGTATGCCCCGCTCCCCGTCTATGTAGCTTATGGCAGACTCCGCGGCAAGGATGCCTTCAAGGCCGGGGACAACTTGCATCAATATTTTTTCTTCCATTTCAAACCCCGTGTTTTCACTGCGATAACGGGCATTTTATCCCAAGGGCCGGGCCGTGTACATAAAAAAAGCCCTCATCCAGACAAGGATGAGGGCTTTGATTAGAGCTCGTTGATCAAAGTGGAGCCGGGTTGACATTCTCAGCCTTGAGCCCTTTGGGGCCCTTGGTTATGTCGAAGTCCACCTTCTGCCCCTCTTTCAAAGTCCTGAAACCGTTGCCCTGGATGGAGGTATAATGGACAAAGACATCCTCACCGGAGTCCTGTTCAATAAACCCGAAACCCTTTGCCTCGTTAAACCATTTGACTTTTCCTGAAGGCATGACAAAAACCCTCCTTTCATTATTTGGATTTCATAAGTAATAGGGGTTTTTGTGCACTTCAGGTCCATTTATTACCTCGCGCTTCCAAACCCGTCTACTAGCTTACTTACTGAGTAAGTCTAATTGAGGGTTTGGAGGTTGTCAAGGCGGCGGGGGAAGGATTTCAAGCAACAGCTGAAGAAGAGCAGAGGGCGAGAAAAGGTCCAGATGCGAGGAGACGAGAAGCGAGGAATGAGGCGTACTCTGTTTGTACGCCGCAATTACGAACTTCGATGACTCCAAAAGCAGATGGGCCTTTTTGAAGCTCCCAGCGGCTTACCGCTGGGAGCTTCGAAACCGAAGGAAGTCTCGATTTTCTATTCGCTCGCTTGACCCCGCGAAAATATGCGGGGATTGCGCTCGCTATGGGTTTTCAGCAACCTGATAGTTATTTGCGGGTGGCAAGGAATGCTTTAAGAGCTTCAAGAGCGTTTGCCCTGTGGCTTATCCTGTTCTTCTCCTCAGGCGCGAGCTCGGCGGCTGTCCTGCCGGTGTCAAGGGCAATGAAGACCGGGTCATAACCAAAACCGTTGACCCCTCTCGGAGCTTCGGCAATGATGCCCTCGAAGACGCCCTCGAACAGGTACTCGTTTTCATCGAACCCAACGAACGCCAGGGCGCACCTGAAACGGGCCGTACGCTTTTCAACCTCAACGCCTTCGAGCTCTCTTAAAAGCTTTTTCCAGTTCTCCTCGTCGGTCGCCTTCTCGCCCGAATACCTTGCGGAATAAACGCCCGGCGCCCCGTTAAGGAAATCGACCTCGAGGCCGGAGTCGTCGGCAAGGGCCGGAAGGCCGGTTGCTTTGGAAACGGCACGCGCCTTCAAGAGCGCGTTCTCATCCATGGTCTTTCCGGTCTCAGGCGGCAGCTCGACGCCGGGAAAGCCCTCCAGAGAGATTATCTCAACTCCGGAGCCTTCGAGTATGCGGCCTATCTCTTTTGCCTTGCCCGCGTTTTTAGTGGCCAGCACTACCTTCATGCTATTTTATGCCGAGGGACTTTTTCTGGATTGAGGCGAGCTCTGAGATGCCCTTTGAGGCAAGCGAGATGAGCTCGCCGAGACTGTCCTTTGAGAACGGCTCTGATTCGGCCGTGCCCTGCACCTCGACGAACTTGCCGCTGCCGGTCATGATGATGTTCATGTCGACCTCCGCGGTCGAGTCTTCATCGTAGTTCAAATCCAGCAAAGCCCTGTTGCCGACAATGCCAACGCTCACGGCGGCAACCGAATCAAGAAGCGGCATCGACTTGATGACGCCTTTTTTAACGAGCGCTTCGAGTGTCTCGTAAACCGCGATGTACGCGCCGGTAATCGATGCCGTCCTTGTGCCGCCGTCGGCCTGCAAGACATCGCAGTCAATGTATATGGTCCTCTCGCCCAAGGCCGAAAGGTCTGTGACAGCACGCAGGCTCCTTCCGATGAGCCTCTGTATCTCGTGGGTCCTTCCGCCGACCTTGCCCGCGGAAGATTCCCTCTGTATCCTTTTCTGGGACGACCTCGGGAGCATGGAGTACTCCGCCGTCATCCAGCCCTTTCCCTTTCCAATAAGAAAAGGAGGCACGCGCTCTTCGACGGTAGCCGCGCAGATGACCTTCGTATCTCCCATCTCGATGAGGACGGAGCCCTCCGCGAATTTAAGATACCCTCTCGTAACCTTTACCGGACGAAGGTCCGCCGGGGTCCTGCCGTCAGTTCTCAATGCGTTTTCCGCTGATTTCAATTAAGCCGCCTCTCTTTGTCATTATGTCCCTGAAGCTCACCACCGCGTCGGCTATGGCCCTTGCTGCCAGTTCCTGGTCTTTCCTCGATGATAGCCATTTTTCCTCGGAAGGGTTCGATATAAAGCCGACCTCGACGAGCACCGCGGGCATGGTCGCGCCCACGAGCACCGTAAACGGAGCCTGCTTCACGCCCCTGCCCTCGCGCCCTGCCTTGTCCAGCATGCTCAGATGGACCGCCTCGGCGAGCCTTGAGCTCTCGTGGTGGCTCCTCGTGCTCGCCATGTCCAGAAGGATATCCTTGAGGTCGCCCCCGTCGGCCACAACGACCGCTCCGGCGGAATCGGCGTCGTTCTCAAAAGCCGCAAGCCTTCTGGCGTCCTCGTCAGTCGCGTCCATGCTCAAAAAGAATGTCTCCGTGCCGCGCGCGTCACGCGAGGCGGCAGCGTTGACATGTATGCTTATGAATATATCGGCCCTGTTGGCGTTTGCAAACGCAGTCCGTTCCTCCAGGGGAATGAACACATCTGAAGTCCTCGTAAGAAGGACCCTGGCGTCCATGCTATCTTTCAACGCCTCCGCTAGTTTCAAGGCGATGCTGAGCGTGATGTCCTTTTCCGCGACCCCGGAAGGCCCCTTCGCGCCGGTATCCTCTCCGCCGTGGCCAGGGTCTATGACCACGACCCTTATGGCTTCCTGATCAAAGGTTTCGAAGTTCAAGGCAAAAGCGGAGTGCGGCTGCGAAAACAGAAGGCACGCAAGCAGGATAATTTTCAGACTTTTCACCATCGTACGGCTATTTTAAAGGTAAACGGGTATCCAAGTCAAACGGTTCAGGGCCGCACAGATGATATTTCCGGTAGAATAAGATATTATCTTACTCTCATGGAAAACGGGAGCGTTCAGGCAATGGCCCTTTTGCTGACCGAATTCATAATCATCGCCGCGATAATCGTCGTCTGCGGCACCCGGCTTTCCAAATACGGGGATGTCATCGCCGAGAAGACCGGGCTTGGAAGGGCGTGGACAGGGCTTATCCTGATGGCCAGCATAACCTCGCTGCCTGAGCTTATTACCGGAATAAGCGCCGTAGCCATAGCCGATGTGCCGGACATAGCGGCCGGGAACATTCTGGGCGCGTGCGTGATGAACCTGCTGATACTCGCCCTTCTTGACCCGATGGATAAAAGCAGCCCCATTTTCCTCAAGGTAGGCCAGTCGCATGTGCTGTCAGCGGGTTACGGCGTCCTGATGCTCGGGGTCGTCTCGGCTTCGATCTTTCTCGAAGGGTACATCCCGTCTTTTTTCCACATAGGGCTTTATACGCCGCTGCTGTTCATACTCTACTTCATAGGGGTCAGACTCGTATATGTCTATGAAAGAAAATACCTCAGCACAATAGCCGGGGAGACCGTGGCAAAGCTGAAGTATGACCACATATCCGGGACGAGGGCCGTTTTATTATACTCGGTCAACGCGCTGATAATCATCCTTGCCGCCGCATGGCTGCCTTTCATAGCTGAAAAGACCGCGCAGGCAACAGGCATCGGGACAAGCTTCATGGGCACATTTTTCGTGGCCATGACTACGACGCTGCCGGAGATCGTAGTGTCGTTCGCAGCTATCCGCATCGGCGCGCACGACCTTGCCATTGGGAACCTCCTGGGGAGCAACATGTTCAACCTTGGCATCCTCGCGCTTGACGACATCCTTTACGGGAAAGGCCCGCTACTTTCAAATATTTCAAAATCCCACGCAATAACCGCGCTGATGGCCATTTTAATGACCGCCATAGTGCTCGTAAGCATAGCCTACAGGCCTGAAAAAAAGACCACCAGGTTCGGATGGGACTCGCTGTCCATGCTGGCCATAGGCGCTCTGAGCATGTACTTCGTCTACATCATGGGGTAATCATGAAGCCTGTAATTTTTACCGACCTCGACGGCACGCTCCTTGACAGTAAGTATTCGTACAGGAGCGCGCTTCCGGTCCTCAAAAGGATAAAGGACGAATCCATTCCCCTTATACCCGTGACGAGCAAAACAAGGGCGGAGGTGGAGCGCCTGCGCCAGCGCCTCGGCGTCAATGACCCATTCATAACTGAAAACGGAGGAGGGGTGTTCATCCCCTTTGGCCTTTTCCCTTTCCCGGTGAAAGGGGAAGAATCCGGGAGCATGAACCTCATACGGCTCGGCTCCACGTATGAAGAACTGAAGAGCGCCATCCGGGACATACGGAAGCAAACAGGATTTCAGATCACCGGTTTCGCGGACATGACGCCCGAAGAGATCACCTGGCGCACGGGTCTCCCGCCGGAGGACGCGCCACTGGCCAAGGTCCGCGATTTCGATGAGCCCTTTTTCCTCGACTCCGGCTCTATTGAAAAAGTCCGGCTACTGGCCGAATCCGCCGGGCTTACTCTTACCCGAGGGAAGATCCTTCACCTCACGGGCGATAACGACAAAGGCCGTGCCGTGGAGATACTCAAGACCCTCTACAGGGCGCTGTACGGAAAAGCGGTATTCATAGGCCTCGGCAACGCGGAGAACGACATCCCGCTGTTGAAGAGCGTCGATTACCCGGTTATCGTAAAAAATGAAGACGGCCATTATGAGCCGGTTGACGGAATACCTTCTCTCGTAAAGGCAGACGGCATAGGCCCTGAGGGCTGGGCAAAGGCCTTGACCGGCATACTCGATTCCATAAAAGCCTCTAAGGGCTACACCTGCTGAGCCTGCCGCCTTATCCCATGGAGGAACATGGCTGACCCGGAGCTTGCTCGCGAAGACATCAAAACCGCTGTCACGAACGGAAGCGCCGACATTGTAATCGGGATAGCGAGCTACAATAACGCCCGGACCATAGGACATGTCGTGCGCGCGGTCGACGCGGGCCTCGCGAAGTATTTCCCGGACCAGCGGGCCATAATCATCAACTCGGACGGTGGTTCAAAAGACTCCACTCCAGAAGAAGTCCTGAACGCGAAGACCGACCACAAGGCCGTATTCCTCTCCCACAGGCTGCACCCGGTAAACAGGATAACAACTCCCTATCACGGCATCCCCGGCAAGGGGAGCGCCTTCCGGGCCATTTTCAAGCTGGCTTCCGAGCTTGGCGCGAAGGCCTGCTGCGTGGTCGACGCCGACCTGCGTTCCATTACGCCCGAGTGGATAGAGCTCCTCCTGTCCCCGGTCTTCAAGGAGGGCTTTGATTTCGTGGCCCCGCTTTACTCGCGCCACAAGTACGACGGGACGATAACCAACAGCATAATCTATCCGCTCACGAGGGCCCTTTACGGCAGGCAGATACGCCAGCCTATAGGAGGCGACTTCGGCTTCTCCGGCAGGATGACGGACTTTTACCTCAATCAGGATGTCTGGAACACCGACATCGCCAGGTTCGGCATAGACATATGGATGACGACAGAGGCTCTCGCGGGCGGCTTCAAGGTATGCCAGTCGTATCTGGGCGCGAAGATACACGACCCCAAAGACCCGGGGTCCGACCTGAAGGACATGTTCGTGCAGGTGGTGGGCTCGCTCATGTCGCTCACGGAAAAACATCACGAGCAGTGGATGACCCTGGCCGGCTCCACAGATGTGCCGACCTTCGGCTTCAAGTACATGGCGGCCGTCGTCCCCATAAATGTCAACACCGAAGGCATGCTGCGCCACTTCAGGATAGGGGCCGAAAACCTGCGGGACCTGTGGGCGGGCTTCATGGACAAAGAGGCGGTAAGCCTGCTTGTAACGATGGCCCGGGAAGACGCGCCCTTGTTCAGGTTTCCAAAAGAGGCCTGGGTGCGCGCTGTCTACGACAGCCTGCTCGCGTACCATCACAGGAAGCTGGCGCCCGAGCACCTTTTGAAATCGCTTATTCCGCTTTATTACGGGCGCACGGCCTCGTTTTTTCTGGAGACCGCCGAGATGAGCGACGAGGAAGCTGAAAGCGTAGTGGAGGAAGTCGCGGCCGAGTATGAAAAGCACAAAAATTATTTAACAGCCAATTGGTAAGGGAGTGAAAAATGGACAGGATAACAGACCAGATATACAAGCATCTGGGAACATTCTGGGAAAAGCTCATGGAGTTCATCCCTGACGCGCTCCTAATCATCCTGATAGTAGCGTCCGGCTTCATAGCCGCTTCTTTCGTGAACCATATTTTCCAGAAGGGCTTCAGGGCCGTCAGGTTCGACGCCTGGAGCGAGCAGATCGGGTTTACGACCGCGCTGAGAAAGGCTGGCTTTTCGATATCGCCTACGAAGTTCATGGGGTCATTCCTGTACTGGTTCGTAGTCGTGCTCTTTTTCATGGCAGGCTTCGCGACCTTGGGCTACGAGGTCACTGACGCGCTGGTCTCTGTATTTTTCATGTACCTCCCCAGGTTCTTTTCCGCCGTCGTGATAATCGTGCTCGGCTACTTTATCGCCAACTTCCTCGCGAGGGCCGTCCTCATAGCGGCCGTAAACGCCGGGATAGAATACTCGAAACTCGTAAGCGAGAGCGTCAGGATATTCCTTTTCATACTCGCCTTCGCTATGGCGCTCGAGCAGCTCGCCATAGCCCCGAAGATAGTCCTGGCGGCGTTCGCCATCTTCTTCGGAACGATAGGCCTCGCGCTGGCGATCGCCTTCGGTGCGGCAGGAAAAGAGTACGCTAAACGAGCCCTGTCGCGCCTGTTTTCAAAAAAGGAGGAGGACAGCG
>MGPK01000032.1:0-6235 GCA_001795535.1 Deltaproteobacteria bacterium GWA2_54_12 | reverse complement strand
CATAACGGCCATCCTCTTTCTTGCCCGGAAGTTCGCCTTCTCGGCGTTCAGCCGCTGGGCCGAAAAGACCGAGACCAGGGCGGACGACTTCATAATCGATTCGATCAGGCATCCGTCCATTTTCTGGGTCCTCGCCACCGCCATATACATTACCATCGCGACCTCGGACCTTCCCGAAAAGTATGTAAACTACGGGCTCAAGTCCCTGTACATCCTCATAATACTTTCCGTGACGCTCGCGCTGGCGAATGTCGCTTCAAGGCTCGTACAGGGAGCCATCGAGAAGTCATCCCCGGGGGCCGCCGTCACCGGCCTTTCAAAGGCTGTCATAAAGGCCGTCATCCTCGCGCTCGGGCTTCTCATAATGCTCAACGGCCTGGGCGTGTCGATCACCCCCATGCTCACCGCACTGGGCGTCGGGGGCCTTGCCGTGGCGCTCGCGCTCCAGGACTCGCTCTCGAACCTTTTCGCCGGAATGCACCTCTTGATGGAGCGGCCCATCAGGGTCGGAGACTACATAAAGATAAGCTCCGGAGAAGAAGGTTTTGTATCGGACATAGGCTGGAGGACGACAAAGCTCCGCCAGCCCTCGAATAATATTGTCATAGTACCTAACAACAAGCTCTCCACTAGCATAATCACCAACTACCACATGCCCGTGACCAACCTCGCCTTCCCGATACAGATAGGCGTAAGCTACTCCTCGGATCCCGAGCATGTCGAGAAGGTCCTCCTGGACGAAGTCGAAAGGGCCGTAGGCGAGATCAGCGGCCTTCTGCCCGAGCCCGCCCCTGCCGTGAGGTTCATACCCGGCTTCGGCCCATCTTCACTCGATTTCACGCTCATCTGTCAGGTGGCCGCGTATTCCGACCAGTTCCTGGTCCAGCACGAACTCAGGAAACGCATTTTCAAGAGATTCCGTGAAGAGGGCATAGAGTTCCCCTTCCCCACGCACACCGTCTATCTCAAGAAGTAAAAAACCCATTCCTTGACAGGCCTCCACCTGTAGGCTAACCTCAGACTTAGCCTTTTAAAAGGTGACCAATGGCCGACTTCTACCATGCCGGAAGCATAACGACGCTCCACAGGCTGGGCAGGCCGAAGCCGGAGCGGCTCATGGCCGAGCTCGAACTCTACAGCCTGGTGCGCCCGATCGCGCTCGTCCTCCCGGCCCTGTATTCCGATGTAATGAGCGAAGCAATGAAGGGCATCAGGGAAGAGCTGAAGGGCGCGAAGTTCATAAGGGAGATAGTCCTGGCCCTGGGCCCCGCTACCGACGACGAGTTCACTCACGCATCCGAGTTCATGTCCGCCCTCCCGCAGGAGGTCACCATACTCCATACCGGCGGGGCGAGGCTGAAAGAGCTTTACAGGACCCTGGAGGAAAACGGCGTAAGCCCTGGCAGGGACGGCAAGGGCAGGAGCGCGTGGACGGCCTACGGCTATGTCATCGCGAGCGGCAAGTCAAGCTGCATCGCCCTCCACGACTGCGACATACAGAACTACAGCCTGGACCTGCTCGGCAGGCTCTGCTACCCGGTCGCGAGCCCCACGCTCGACTATGTTTTCTGCAAGGGGTTTTACGCGAGGGTCACCGAAAAGATGCACGGCAGGGTGACGAGGCTTTTCATCTTCCCGCTGGTAAGGGCCCTCCAGAAGATGGTCTCAAACCCGTTCATTGATTTCCTGGACAGCTTCAGGTACCCGCTTGCAGGGGAATTCTCAATGACCGTGGATGTGGCTCGCATCAACAGGATACCATGGGACTGGGGCCTTGAGGTCGGCATGCTCGCGGAGGTCTACAGGAACTACTCGACAAAAAGGGTCTGCCAGGTCGACATAGCGGAAAACTACGAGCACAAGCACCAATCGCTCTCGTCGGAAGACCCTTCGACCGGCCTGATGAAAATGAGCATCGACATAGCGAAGTCCATATTCCGTACCGTTGCCTCCGAGGGCATAGTATTTTCCGATGGTTTTTTCAAGTCGCTTATGGCGAGCTACCTGAAGCTCGCCGAGGACAGCATAGTCAAGTACGAAAGCGACGCGGCCATAAACGGCCTTGTCTTCGACAGGCATGAGGAAGGCATGACGGTAGACGCCTTCACCAGGTCGATAATGGAAGCCGCCAGGACCATTATGGAAAACCCGCTTGGAGCGCCTCTTATCCCCAACTGGAACAGGGTCATATCAGCCACGCCCGGCATACTAGAGCGGCTCAAGGCCGTGGTCGACGAGGACAGGAAGTCCGCCGTCAATGGGCTCGCTCCTCCTTCCCGGCAATGAACGATTCAAGCACGACAAGGAAGTTGCCGTGCGAGATCGGCTCTTCGATTATCCCTTCAATCGAGCGCAGTATCTTCCCGGCCAGCTCACCATACCTGGCGTTATTTGTCGCTCTTGAGAGGCCGAGCAGGAGCTGTGCTGCCGCCGAGTTTCCCGAAGGCACGTCGTTGTCAAAAAGGTCCCTTTCACGGACGAAGAGCTTTTCCTGGTCCGCTCCGGTATCGAAGAAAAGCCCCGAGGTCTCGTCATAGAAAAGCTCGACCATCTTCTCCGCCGTCCTCCCTGCCTCTTCAAGCCATTCCTCCTCGTCGGTACTCTGGTGTATCGAAAGGAGGGCGTGGCCCAGGAGCGCGTAATCCTCCAGCATGCCCAAGGTATCGGCACCGCCGTCGAGAAAGTATCTCATCACCCTGCCGTCATTGCCCCGCAACCCGGAAAGGAGAAAACCTGCGCACTTTTTTGCTTCATCAAGCAAATCCGTTCTCCTGAACGCTCTGGAAGCTCTTGAAAGTGCTATTATTGCAAGGCCGTTCCAGGCCGTGATTATCTTGCGGTCGGTCTCCGGGGCCTTTCTCGCCGCCCGGACATTAAAGAGCTTCACCTTCATGCGCTTGATGTCGTCAGGGACCGGCTCCTCTTCCTGGCCGACCGGCCTGCTTATCCTGAGAGTGTTGCTTTCCTCGTAATTGCCTCTTTCCGTCACGGAAAAAAAGCTCATGAACCTCTGCGCATCCTCACCAAGCACGGCTTTTATCTCTTCAGCGCTCCAGAGGTAATAAGCTCCCTCATGTCCGGCGACATCGGCGTCCTGAGAGGAATAGAACCCGCCGTTTTCGGCTTTCATCTCCCGGAGCATGTAGCCGATTGTCTCGAGCGCGATATCCCCGTAAAATGCCTTTTTTGTCTCTTCAAAGGCCTCTGTGTAAAGCTCCGCGAACAGGGCGTTGTCATAGAGCATCTTCTCAAAATGCGGCACATCCCACCTCTCGTCAACCGAGTACCTGTGAAAGCCGCCGCCAAGCTGGTCGTATATGCCACCCCTTGCCATGGACGACAGGCTCTTTCTCACCATCGTGAGGGCCTCGCCCTTTCCGGTCCTCCTGTAGTAGGCTAGAAGGAACTTGAGGAACATGGTGTGAGGGAACTTCGTGCCCCTCCCGAAGCCGCCGTTCACGCCGTCGAAGTAGAGCCTCGCGGCGTCAAACGCCATGTCAGCGACCTCGGAGCGCAGCTCGACCGGGGTGATGACATTCCTGCTCTTCAAAATCCTCTCGATGTCAGCCGTGACTTCGTCCACTTTTTTCCTGTTCTTCCTGTACGCCAGGCTCACCGCCAGCAGCACCTTCTTGAACGAAGGCATGCCGAACCTGTCTTCCGGCGGGAAGTACGACCCTCCGTAAAAGGGCACTCCATCGGGCGTGGCAAAGACCGTCAGCGGCCAGCCAGCGTGTCCTGTCATGGCCTGCACGGCTTTTATGTAAAGGCTGTCGAGGTCCGGCCTCTCCTCCCTGTCGACCTTTATGTTTACGAAATTGTCGTTCATTATCCTGGCGGTCTCAGCGTCCTCGAACGACTCCCTTTCCATCACATGGCACCAGTGGCACGAAGAGTAGCCTATGCTTATTATAAGCGGCCTGTTCTCCTCCTTTGCCCTGGCCAGGGCCGCGCCGCTCCAGGGATACCAGTCGACCGGGTTCAAGGCGTGCTGCTTCAGATAAGGGCTCTTCTGGTCCTTGAGGTGATTTTCAAAACGGCTGCCTGACATAACACCCTCCTTGCTTTCTGACAAGGCTTTTTCTACTTAAATTTTATATCATCCAGCACAAACCGCAAGTTATTGAGCCCCGGGGCCTTTGACGGACATTTAAATGGTTGTATACTTGATGTGCATGGAATTCAGGGAGGGAAAAATGAAAAGAGTTCTGATGCCGCTCGCGCCCGGCTTCGAGGAAATAGAGGCCCTTACAATCGTGGATATCCTCCGGAGGGCCGGGGCTGAAGTGACAGTTGCCGGGACAGTCCCCGGAGTCATAGAGGGCAGAAGCGGGATAAGGGTACTGCCGGATACGGTCATGGAAAACGCCGGGGACAGCTTTGAGATGATAGTGCTCCCCGGCGGGGCTGTCGGTGCGGAAAACCTCAAGAAAAACGCTCTAGTGAAGGCCGTTGTCGAATCCCTGATTCAGAAGGGAAAGAGCGTGGCCGCGATATGCGCGGCGCCGACGGTGCTTTCGGCAATTGGAGTCACCCGGGGCCATGTCATAACAAGCCATCCGTCCGTGCGGGGGGAACTTTCAGAAGAGACCGTCTCGGATGAGCGGGTCGTGGTGGACGGCAACATCATAACCAGCCAGGGCCCGGGGACAGCTATGGAATTCGCTTTCTGCCTGGTCGAGACCCTGTTCGGAAAGGCGAAAGCAATTGAAGTGAACAAGGGCGTGCTGGCGAAGATTTAGCGAATAGGAATGAGACTTTCTTTTAAAGCTGCCTCTAAAAATTAGATATTTTTTCTGAAGTCAAGGAAGGGCGGAAATAAAAAGCGGAGCATATATGACAATATGTGAGCATTTTTATTTACGCCTGACGCAGAGGTCAGGAAAAAGAGCAATTTTTGTTTGTTTGTACGCCTCAATTACGAGCGACGCTGACAACGACGCAGATGGGCCTTTTTCAACAGCCTGTCAGACTGGGTCTATGTGAACAAAAGCTTTTTCTATTGTGCCAATACTTTCCACTCTGTTTGCGGCCTCTTCGCCGATACCGTGCGACTCTATGGTCGGGAGCGATTTGTCCACCATTATGTGTATCTCCACATGGATGAAGGGGCCGACATAATGCGCTTTGACCGTATTGAGTCCCTGGACCCCGGCCACGCTCAGAGCGGCCTTCCTTATCTGTTCGAGGAGCGCGGGCTCAGGGGCCTGCCCCATCAGATAAGCTATGTTCTCCATGCCTATCCTGTAGCCGGTGTAGATTATCCAGATGCTTATGACGAAACCTGCGACCGGGTCAAGCCAGGGATAACCCAGGAGCGCCCCTCCGAGCCCGATGAGGGCGGCAAGCGCTATGACGACATCCATGAGAGAGTCGATGGCTGTCGCCTTCAGGGCCGGGCTGTTGACCATTTTGCCCACGCGGCTGAAGTACCTTGACATGAACCACTTGGTGACCATCGTTATGACAGGCACCAGAAGGGTGACGGCCCTGACCTCTGCCTTTGTACCCGCATAGAGCCTCTCGCCAGCTTCCCTTATGACCTCAAAGCCGAGAATGCCCGCGAGCACCGCAATTATGAGCCCGGCGATTGGCTCGGCCCTGCTGTGGCCGAAAGGATGTCCTTCGTCAGCATGCTTGTCCGAGATGCGCACGCAGATGAAAGTGGCGATAGAAGCGGCAATGTCGTTAAGGGAGTTAAGCGCATCCGAGATGAGGGCGATAGAGCCCGAAAGGAGCCCGCCAACGAGTTTCAGGGCAAAAAGGGCGGTATTCCCGATGATATTTATTACTGTAGCCCTGAAGGCTACGGGGTTCATGTCGAACATTGGCGCATTTTCTTTTGGAATTGGGAGAAAGTTTCAGGACGATCAAAAAAAACCAGTCCTGATTTGCTTTGAACTGTCTTGATGATATCCGCGCGGATGGAATTTTGCAAGCACGGCTGTCAGCTCAAGGGTGCCTCTAAAAATTAGAAATTTTTTCCGAGGTCGAGGAAAGGCGGAAATGAAAAGCGCAGCATATATTATAATATGTGAGCAATTGCATTTACGCCCTGACAAAGAGATCGGGAAAAAGAGCAATTTTTAGAGGCACCCTTAGCAGCCTGTCAGCTGAGCTTGAGCTTCTCGTAAACCCTGCTGAGGTTCTGGCGCGCGACGACATAGAAGCTCTGGGCCCACGCCAGCGGCACATTGTAGTTGGACTTGCCGTTGGTATAAAGCTCCGGCATGAG
>MGPK01000031.1:2324-7217 GCA_001795535.1 Deltaproteobacteria bacterium GWA2_54_12 | reverse complement strand
GGTAGATCTTGACTGGTCATCCGCCAAGTACCGGTCAAGCATTTGTGTCAATTCTTGCGGGCTTGAAAAGCAGGCAATCTCCTCACCCTCCGTCCAGATCGCCTTCTGCTCGCTCGTTCGTGTTGATAGCATGAATCCACCACAAGCGGGGATCTCGAATGTGCGCATGTTGTGCGCTGGAATGTTCTGCTTTCTAATAAAATTAAGGTTGATTTTTGATGCACAACACACTTTGGAAAAATCATCCCCGATCATCGCCTTCTGCTGCCATTTTGCCCGAACGTTCTTCGCCGCTTTCTGCCAGGCATAACCCCATATTTTCAATCGATAATCCAAAAGGTGCGAAAGCCACCACTCCCGTTCTTCATCCCACGATCCGACAAAAGCCACATCGGCACCGTACTCAGTAAAGTCTGCTTTGCGTAGGACGGCGGGGCGATGCAAATCGGGATCACAAGCAAACGGCAGATGAAACACCTCTTTCGCACCCGCCGCGCGTAGCCTGGGAATGAGAAACTCGCCCCAGGTGAAATGGATATCATAGAGGGGTATGGATTTCCTGATCCAGTCGTTTGAGGTTCCGAAATGCCAAGTATTAAAACTATTATCCGGGTTGAAATGTATCAACACGGTGGCAGGGCTGAGTTTCCTGATTCTGGCAATGATTTCAGGAGCAAAATAATAACCTTTGAGCACCAGCAAGAGCGCCGGCTTCCACTGCGCAACATCTGATATAAGCTGCTCTTGTACCGTTCTGGCTAACTGACGCCAAAACAACCGGTAGCTATACCTATTGGTGGCCCACCTGTTTTGCTCGGTGAATATCGCCTGATCATCAAACCATTGAACAAACCATCCGATGTTTTCGAAGCCCTTTTTCAAGCTGCTGGAAAGCCCGCCAAATACCATGCTTCCGCTGATCATGATCCTGCGGCACGTCATTGCGCTGTTTTTTTCTGCCTATCCGCGAGACGTGGAAGAGCCATTGTCAATGCTTCAAGCAGGCCAATCCTGCACTGTTCATAACTCCAATTGCGAACCACCGCCAGACTCTGCCGCCCCATATCAGCACGCCGCTCCGGATCAACTAATACCTGCTCCAATGCGTCAGACAATGATTGTGGGCTACCGGCTTTCATGTGGTATCCGTTGATTCCATCTTTTACCAAGTCGGGCACACAGCCGACTTCATCGGAGACGATCACCGGAATCCCCGCACACATCACTTCATTGACGATCAAACCCCAAGGTTCATTTTCGGATGGCAATACAAAGACATCGCTGGCGGCATACACACGAGGCAACTCGGCTTGGTTGATGAATCCGCTAAATACCACATTTGTCAGCCCCAGATTCTGCACCAAGGTGCGCAGTTCTGTATCCATCTCGCCGCTACCCACCATGAACACAGAAAAGTCGTATCCCCGATCGCGCAGCAGCGCCGCCGCACGTATCAGGTCGTCAGGGTGCTTGCGACGCATGAACTTCGAAGCGTACAGCACCACAAGCTTATCCAATGGCAAACCGAATCGAGTCCGAACAGCGTCTCGTTCATCAGGGTTAAGTGACGCTGCGGCAATGAAGCGGTCGTTGTCCACCGTGTAAGGCACATCAAAGATTTTTCTGTCTGGAACACCCAGGGTGCGGTAATACTGACGGTTGGCAGTACCTATGGCCAACAATGCGTCGACAAATCGAAATACTCGAGAGAACAGAAAATAGTGGATTCGCTTTTTCCATCCCGAACGACTTAAACCAAGGTGGGTCTCCCCTCGCATGAAAACAGGCAACCCCTTCGATTTGGCGGCCAGGAAGGCAATGAGATTGGCTGCGTAGCCGTAACCATGTAGCCAGACAGCATCATAACAACCACTACGTATCTCTGACCAGATTTCAGGAACAATCAACGACCAATACCCTCGTAGAACTCGCCTTGAGGCACGTTTGCCCAAGAATACAGCGTTATATCCGGAAAAAAGATCAACATCCCACTTAAATGCTTTCTTAAAACCAGGATCGATATCCCCCCGTAGACCGAACTCACTACAGTACAAGACTGTAACCTTCAACTCCTTGTTCCGGTTCAAATATGCATACAGTGGCGCGAAGTATTGAATGGGATGGGAGTTGACGACTGCAATTCGATACAAATCGGTACCTTGTTCGAGCAGTCGATCCATCAGGTGCTTTCCACCTCATACGACTGATGTCCGAAATTAGGGACTCCCCTTTCCTCAATCTGGTCTTTGATGCAATTGATCGCAACCCACACATCTTCTGTCGAAATTGCGTTCATGCAGAAGTTCTCCTTTGGGCAGTATTCGAGAAGGCAGGTATCACATTCCACCCTATGTCTTAAAATAACATTGTGTTCGCCTTGTGGCCACCACATACCGGGGAAATCACGCGCAGAAAATATAGACACGCAAGGTGTCCCGACCGCCGCAGCCATGTGTTGGACGCCGGAATCCACGCACACCAAAAACTCACAACGTTCCAGCAAGGCACAAGATTCCAGCAGGGAACATCGACCTGCCATATTCGCAACATTTGTCCCGATCGCTTTCTCAATCTTGCCACAGGTATCCCGTTCCGCTTCTCCTGCGACAATAACCCCCCCGTAACCCAACCAAACTAATCTACGAGCGATTTCCACAAATCGATCCGATGGCCAATTATTGGTAGGCCGTTTGGCACCCGGCCCGATTGCCACGAGAGGAAAACCGAGCAAGCCTGACTCCTCAATTGCTTGCCCTGCCATTGCCCGATGGCAACTTTCTATTGGTAGTCCATACTCGATTTCTTGAACAGGTATGCCATTGCTCCGCACGAGACCACACAACCTTTCGACCTCATTGGGAAAAGTGCGATATTCTGACTGGGCACGTTTGAACCAGCGAATCATACCAAGTTGCCAACCAATCCCCTGATGGACTCCGCATAGACGGGCAAAGCACATTACAAGAATTTGTCGCCAAAAACAGTCGAGCGTAGAAGGGAGGCTTATCCATAGGTCAAACTTGTTCTCGCGCAACTTTAATAACAACGCTTTGCGCCCGCTATAGCCGGTGATATCCGAGTTGGAATATTCCATGATTTGGTCAAGCCAAGGTGCGTGAGTCAACAGGTGGACTGCGCCCAAACTTCCGGGAGCACCCGGAGACGTGAGTAGCGTCAGATGAGCATCAGGATAGGCACTGCGGATGGCTTTTATCGCGGGCAGCGCACAGATTACATCACCTATATTGCCGATTCTGTAAACACAAATCCGCCTCACGATAGCGTTATTATATGAACAAGGCCATAATAATCGCCTTACGGTACGCAGCAGCACATTCCCTAACGACTCTAAAGCGGCCGCGAAACCCGCACACATCCGCGCGGAGGGATTAGTCATTCCTGAATTGATCCCCTATCCATCTCGCCCAAGGCCGCAATCCACACCCATTTCCACCACTTTGCCCCTCATCCAACCCCGGAAGCCACTCCCGCACCGGAATGGAGAACCCGGTCTTTTTCCGGTTGAGCACTGCATCGGGTAATGGCACAAGCGGTGTGGAAGCCATCTCCCGCTTGGATAGCGTAAAACCTGTATCAATAAGGCGGGTGACTTTTCTGAATAGCTCAATATCGACAAGCGGAACGCGCAATTCCATCGAATGGGCCATACTCGCCCAGTCGCTGTCGCGAAGAAGTTGATATTGCATGTACCAAACCATTTCCAGCCCCATGACTTGGAAGTGAGGATGGAGCACCCCTGCTGTGGTTTGCTTGAGGCGGTCTAGCGTTTGTAGCTCCCGCCAGCCTTGGCGTACCAAATCAGCATCCAGCACATCGGGGAGTTCCCAAGGCATATACAGCCCCCGTCGTAGCAGGTAAGCGCCGCCGTAGGTGCTACCGTATTCCAGCAAACCCGCGTATTTTGGCGAGGTGAAGTGCTTGAGGATAGGGGCGGAAAAATAACGGAAGCCTCTGCCCAGCCTCGGCACAGCATGGAACGGACGCAACGCCCTGACCATGCATGGTATCTGCTGGAAGTCGGGATACCCACCAAAGAGTTCATCCCCCCCTAGGCCGGAAAGGGCGACCTTAAGGCCTGCCTCCTTGGCCGCCTTGCAAACAAAATAGCTGTTCACACCATCGATGGAGGGCTGGTCCATCGCGGTTAATAGAGGCCCGATGCTTTGGATGAAATCTTCCTTTTGCACCCATTGCGTTTGGTGCTGAGCACCGTATTGTTGCGCAACTTGCTGAGCCAGGGATGTTTCATCGTTCTGCGTCTCTGTAAATTCCTTGAAGCCAAGGGTGATGGTGCGCAGGTCGTTCATGCCAGCATCCTTGGCCATCGCTACCATGGTGGTTGAATCCAGCCCTGCGGAAAGAAAGATGCCGATGGGTACATCGGCAATCAGGTGGTGATACATACTGTCGAGGAGGGCAGCGCGCAGGCGCTCATGCATTTCTTCGCGGGTGATAGATGCCTTTGTGTCTCCTGCACTGGTGATTTCTTCAGCAATGTTGAAGAACCGCCGCGTTTCTTTACGGCCTGCAGTATCCCCCTCCTCAACCCACAGGATTGATCCTGCGGGGAGAGCGTGAATGCCCTTGTAAAGGGTATAAGGATCTGGCACATGGCCCCAGAGGTAGAAGCCGACGTGGCCGGCGGGTTCGGGGCTTGTGTCGGTTTGCCCGCTTACCAGAAGGGCTTTCACCTGGGAGGCAACGCGCAGTGTTTTACCGTCATCGGCGTAGTAGAGCGGTTTGATGCCGAAGGGGTCACGCGCAAGCAGGAATCCGTGCTTTTTTTCGTCCCAGATAACGAAGGCGTACATGCCGCGCAGGTAGTGAACAAGTTCGCTGCCATACTCCTGATAGAGGGTGAGCAGCACTTCG
>MGPK01000031.1:1513-2246 GCA_001795535.1 Deltaproteobacteria bacterium GWA2_54_12 | reverse complement strand
CGAATGCCAAACACCTTCCCCATCAGGCCCACGTTTTTCCATATGATCGCGTATCTTGATCAATTCAGACACATCGACCAACGGCGCTGATTTGTTATAAGAAAATATTCCGACGATTCCGCACATAATGATCTACTATAAGTTCTCTTCCGTTTCGAATGGGCTTAAGATTCCATTCCTGGATTCGCTATATTTATGCAAGCTGCCACGAGCCAACTTACACAAATACTTTCTATCTTTTTATTTAAAACAAATCCTTCAATGCTCCTATAATATCAACCCTAAGTTGCTGCACTCGTTGTTTGATCCCTTGATTCTTGTACTGTGGGGTGTAATGTCGACAGAATTGACAGATCGCAGGTGCGTCTCCGGAGCGAAACCGCTCCCGAAGTTTTTCTACTTTTCCGGAAACATATTCGGTCTTGGCGTCAATAAGAAGTGATTCCGTGTCTAGAGAAAGATCCGGCCCTCCGTCCAAATCCCTGCAACCACATGCAGTGGCCCGACCATCCGATAGAAAATGGGGGCCGGAAAACAACATCGAGCAAGGCAACCGCTTTATCCGCAGAGGACGAGGCACAAATCCATGCATCTTCAAAGCTTCCGTTACAAAACCGGACCAATCGTCAAAAAAACTATTTTTCACGACGATCCAACCTGCCGCAGACGCACGTTTAAACAACGGATGTTTCCATCGATATCTTGGAGTTCGTACGCCTATTCCAATGGTACA
>MGPK01000031.1:1140-1496 GCA_001795535.1 Deltaproteobacteria bacterium GWA2_54_12 | reverse complement strand
GCCTCTATGAGCGACCGATAGCGTACTCCAGTGAGGAGAAGCCCATTTGTAGTCAGACCTACTTCTAAAGAATTCGGTACTCGCTTTGCGTAACGAATTATCTCCTCGAGATTCCGATTAACAAGAGGTTCACCCACAATTGGAGTCAGGCCAATTCTTCTGACATTGGCAGACTTGGCAGAATCGATAATGCGATAAGCGAAAGCACTGTCCATGAAAGAGTGCGGCCTTGTTTGAAATTGGTAACCACAAAATATGCAATTGGCGTTACATAAATTAGTGGGTTCAATATTAAAATCCGTTGGAACGGAGCCATTGATATCTCGTGACATCGGTGTAACAATAAAACCCTTAGC
>MGPK01000031.1:0-1132 GCA_001795535.1 Deltaproteobacteria bacterium GWA2_54_12 | reverse complement strand
AAAGTACGTGAATCCAAAATGCCAATCCTTGAAACCTTATCCACCCATTACTGATTAATTTTGAAAAGGCATTCCTGTTCATTTTGTCATCTTTTCAAAGCGAAGATTCATTGGATCAAATACACGACGGCGGCTGCCGCAACGTGGCCAACTTCATCACGGCGATCTATTCCCATTACGGCGCCCTGACTCAACTATTACATCCCCTAACATTTAGTACCCGTTAGTGAGGAGGAACTCGGACGGCGGGGGTTCTAACTTAAAAAGTGTCCAAAATCGGGGGCAGGTTCAAAGAGGAAATTTCCTAAACCAAAGAGTGTCCGAGATACGGGGGGATCTCAGATTTATTAGAGGAGGAACTGTCACTGTCCAACTCAGTGGGGGCCAGATTGTCTCCGTCCCATATTGCCTTGCGATTCATTGAATTCCCGTTTTCTTGTTACCCAACATCAGGAAATACGCCGCTGCCATGATGAAACCCACGATGGAGGCGAGGATGGCGGACTTTGCACGTTGTGGCCCGGATTTCCGATCCGGCACCCTGGGCGAATCGATCACCCGGAATCCGAACTGCTCCCGGTTACGGGCCATCATCTCCCGCTCTATTTCCTGGCCGTAGAGGGCATAAAGTCGATCACGAGTCAGTGCGTCTACCGTTTTTCTGATTTGTTCCTCAATGAATTTATTATTATTACTGGCGCGAGCGAATGCCTCTTCCTGGAGACGGCTTTTCCCCTCATCGAGAAAATACTTTACGATGCTCGCAGAACCCTCTGCAGACAGCGATTCAAAGGAAATAGTAACCGTGTTCGCCTTCTTGGTAACAGAAACCCGTAGGCGCTCCTTCACCGCGCGTATCGCGTCCCAGTCGCCCAGTGGGTTCCCTTCCTTCCCACTGCCCAATAGACCGTCTTTCCTGGGAGTCTTGATTCTCACCGTCGTGGGGTCATATCTATCACTGAGAAGGATGGGCCACAGGTTGTATTTTTTTACAACGCGAACAGCAAGGTCGTTGCTTTTGAAGAGTGATTCCAGATCTTCCACCCTTGATGGCCCGCCGACGTCTATCCCGAATGAGGCTAGCGCCCCAAAAGAGGGGCTTTGCCTTCTCTCGTCTATTTCTGGGGTGATG
>MGPK01000030.1 GCA_001795535.1 Deltaproteobacteria bacterium GWA2_54_12 | reverse complement strand
ACGAGTCATGCGGCAAGTGCACCCCCTGCCGCGACGGCACGCCCTGGCTCACCAAGGTCCTCAAAAGGATAGAGTACGGCGAGGGCAGGCCGGGCGACTTGGACCTTCTTGACGGCATCTGCGACAACATATTCGGACGCACATTCTGCCCGCTGGGCGACGGAGCGGTTATGGCCTTAAGGGGCGCTCTGAAGAATTTCAGGGAAGAGTTTCAGTACCATATAGACCACAAGAGGTGCATGGCCTCCTAAGAGACCATGCGAGGGACCGGATACGCCGAGATGGTAACCGTAAAGATTAACGGCAAAGAGATAACGGTAGAGGACAATACCCTCATACTGGACGCGGCAAGAGGCGCGGGCTACGAGATACCGACCTTCTGCTACCAGGCTGACCTCATGGGCATAGGCTCATGCAGGATGTGTCTGGTGGAGATCGAAGGCCAGAAAAAGCTCCAGCCTTCCTGTGTGACGCCGGTTCTGCACGGCATGTCCATAAATACCGATTCAAGCACGGTCCAGACCGCGAGGGCAGGCGTCCTTGAGTTTCTGCTGGCGAACCACGCGATGGACTGCCCCGTGTGCGACAAGGGCGGCGAGTGCGAATTGCAGGATATGGTTCACAAGCACGGCCCTCACAAGGGCCGCCACGCCGAGCCCAAGTTCAAATTCCACGAAAAAGACTATACCTTAAGCCCCGTTATAATAAAGAACTCCAACAGGTGCGTCCAGTGCATGAAGTGCGTGAGGGTCTGCCGCGAAGTAGTCGGCCAGAATGTGCTCGGCGCGCTCGGCAGGGGCGACCACCAGGAGCCTACGAGCTTTTTCAAGCACTTCATGAACTGCGAGATGGACGGCAACTGCATCGAGGTCTGCCCTGTCGGCTGTTTCATGAGGCTTCCCTACAGGTATAAATCAAGGCCCTGGGACCTGAAGGGTTCAGACACTATCTGCCCCTTCTGCGCAACAGGCTGCAGGATGGTCATAGAGGAGAGGGACGGAGCGTTGCTTCGGGCCAAGGCCCAGCTTGGAGTCGGGCTCAACAGCGAGACCCTGTGCGCTCGCGGCAGGTTCGGCCAGGACTTTGTCAACAACCCTGAGAGAATAACTCAGCCCCTCATCAAGCGTTACGGCAAGCTCGAACCCGTGACCTGGGAAGAGGCAATAAGCCATATTAATGTGAACCTTTCCGGCCTGAGCGGTGAGCAGATAGGCGGCATCGCGAGCCCCAGGCTCACCAACGAAGAACTTTACCTCTTCCAGAAACTGATGAGAGGCGTACTGGATAGCCCCAACATCGATTCCAGCGTCAGGTTCTCCCCCGAAGCCGTGGAAGGTTTTGTCGCGGCAACCGGCATGGCCGAGGGCGGCGTTTCGGTCTACGACTGCATGGACGCGGACACGGTCTTTATAATAGGCACCCACCTGTCTGACGAGAACCCGGTCATAGATTACATAGTAAGAAGGATATCCGCGGCAAGGAGGATGAATGTAATAATCGCCTCCCCGCGCGCAATGAAGCTCGACAGTTCCGCAAATACCGTCCTGAGGCACAACCTGGCTTCAGAGAACGCTGTGCTTACGACGATAATAATAGGCCTGAACGAAGGCAAGCTCGGAGAGGCGCTCAAGGGCATGCACGACGCCCAGCTGGATGCCAACCTCAAGGCCTCCGGACTTTCAGCTGACTCCGTGAAAGACGCCGTAAAGAGAATTGCCGCGTCGGAGTCCGTCGCCATATTCGCGGGCACTGATTTCCTCCGTTACCCTGAGGGCATAACCGGGCTCGGCATCCTGAAAGACCTCCTGAAGTCACGGGGTAAGAAGGTCAAGGTAATGCCGGTCCTCGACAGGGCTAACCAGAGGGGCGCGTGGGAGATGGGCGTGCACCCGGGTTTCGGCCCCGGCTACACGCAGGTCCGCAAGGGGCTTGGCACTGAGGGCATGCTTGAGGCGGCCATGAAGGGCGAGCTCGAAGCGCTCTACATTGCTGGCTCTGATGTCGCATCCATGTACCCGGATGAAGACTTTGCGAAGTCAGCCCTTTCAAAGGTAAAGTTCCTTATAGTCCAGGACATGTTCATGTCAGAGTGCGCCAGGCAGGCGAATGTCGTCCTGCCCGGGGCGAGCCACGCTGAAAAAGACGGAACCTTCACGAACCAGGAGGGCAGGGCTCAGATAATAAAGAAGCTCCTCACCGCTCCAGGCAAGGCCAAGCAGGACATAAACATCATCCGCGCCATAGGCGAGAGCTTCGACCGCTCTTTCGGTCCCAAGCACTTCGCGCTGGTCCTCGATGAGATAAGAAAAGAAGTCCCGATGTATTCGGAAGTAAGCCTCGCGTTCAATAACAAGAGGAACACCGAAAATAAGCTCGACAACAGGACCGCCCTTATAAAGGCCGCCGAAGCCCCGTCCATAAGCTCTGGGCAGTTCGCCGCGGCCAGGGCCGAAGAAAGCGGCGCGAGGTTCGTCCTCGCGACCGGCAACCACCTGTTCCATTCCGGCAGGTCCTCCAGAAAGTCCGAGACACTCCTTGGGCTTCTCAAGGGTGCCGTGGTTGAGATAAGCGACACGGACGCGAGCGAGCTCGGATTGAAGAACGGGGACAAGGTCCGCGTAAAGGGCACGAACTTCGAAGCCCAGATGACGCTCATTACGAAGAAGGGCACCATGAGAGGCGTCGCTTTCCTGGCCGAGAACTTCGACGAGGCTCCGGTAAACAGGTACTTCAGGCGCGGAAAAGGAATCCCCCGCGTAGATATAATAAAGACCATCTGAGAATAGCGCGTTTTTTCCGAACGAGGAGCCTGGCTTAACCAGGGGAGGTAGAAGATGGTAGACCCGAAATTGCTGAGAGAAGTTCCCTTTTTCCACGACCTTACTGATAATGAAGTCGCGGTCATGTCTGGTGTCGTCAACAGAAAGAATTTCAAGACAGGCGACACCATATTCAAGGAATCGGAAGACGGCGCCGCCCTTTACATCATAAAAAAGGGCGAGGTAAAGGCCTGCAAGACGGCCCCGGACGGAGAGCTCTTTACGCTTACGATAATGAAGGACGGCGAGATATTCGGAGAGATGAGCTTCCTTGACGGCAGGCCCAGGTCGGCTACCGTAGTTGCGGTCTCCGACCTTGAGACCTATGTAGTCGATAAGAACGACTTCGAGACGCTCGTTGACGCGAACCCGAGGATCATCTACAAGCTCCTCCGTAACATCGTGTTCACCATACACTCGATAGTGCGCGGCATGAACTCCAGGTACATCGAGATGATAAATTACATGTGGGGCAGAAGAAGATAGTCCTCAGCGAGACTTGCAGATTTGAGAATTTTTGAGACCTGGGCGGATTCAGTTCGCGGGCCGCAGTTGAAAAAGTTCAGGACGGACTTTTCAACATCCTGATTAACCAAGGGCAAAGGAATTATGCCGGACATAGCAACCCTTTTAGCAGTGCTCCTTATAGTGGTGAAGGTCGGGGTCGTAACCATGATCCTGTTCGGACTTCCTCTTCCCCTCACATGGCTTGAGAGGAAGGTCGCCGGCCACATCCAGGTCAGGCTTGGCCCCTGGAGGGTAGGCCCCCACGGACTGCTGCAGCCGTTCGCGGACATGATAAAGCTCCTGTTCAAGGAGGATATCGTCCCGTACAAGGCGGACAAGCTCCTTTTCAACCTGGCCCCGCTCCTGTCGATGGTTCCGGCCTTCGCTGTATTCGTCGCCATCCCGTTCGGGGACAGCGTCATGGTCCCTTTCATCAACAAGGAAGTTACCCTCTATATCTCCGACATGAATGTGGGGATACTCTATATCCTCGCGATAGGGGGCTTAAGCATATACGGCATCATACTGGGCGGCTGGGCCTCGAACAGCAAGTACGCGCTCCTTGGCGGCCTGCGCTCTGCAGCGCAGATGATCAGCTACGAAGTGGCGATGAGTTTCGCGGCCGTCGGAGTAGTGATGATGAGCAACAGCCTCAGCCTCCTTGAGATGGTCAAGAGCCAGTCAGGCAGCTTCCTCAACTGGAACATCTTCTATCTGCCGGTGGGTCCGGTCTGGTTCGCCATATTCCTCATCGCGGGCCTGGCTGAGATCAACAGGATACCGTTTGACCTTACGGAAGACGAGGGCACTCTGGCCGCGGGCTTCCATACTGAATACAGCGGCATGAAATTCGCCTTCTTCATGCTTGCCGAGTATGTGGCGATGGTCACGATCTCGGTCTTGTCCGTGGTTATGTTCTTCGGCGGCTGGAACGCGCCCTTACAGGTGCCCGTGCCCATCCCGCCGATATTCTGGTTTGTGGCAAAGGCCGGGGCCTTGATCTACTTCTTCATGTGGATAAGGTTCACGCTTCCGAGGTACAGGTACGACCAGCTCATGACTATCGGCTGGAAGATACTGATACCTGTAGCGCTGGTAAATCTCCTTGTAACCGGGTTCATGAGGATATGAGTAAAAAAGGTTTCGACCTATTCGATCTTGTAAAGAAAGTCCTGTTCACGGACTTCGTGAAGGGCCTCACGGTAACGCTCGGGTACAATATCTCAAAGAGCATAACCATGAGGTACCCGGACGAGGAGAAGTGGGTCCCCTACAGAAGGTTCAGGGGCATGCACACCTTGAACAGGGACGAGAACGGCAGAGAGCTGTGCGTTGCGTGCGAACTTTGCGCCAAGGCCTGCCCCACGGGCTGCATAACGGTCATTCCGATGGAAGACAACACAGGCAGGGGCATCTCCGACAGGGTCGCGCAGGTCTGGACCGTGAATGTGGTTCGCTGCCTTTTCTGCGGATACTGCGAGGACGCCTGTCCCACGAGGGCGCTGCGCCTGGGAAGGGAATTCGAGCTTGCCTGCACTGATTTTTCATGCACCCTGAAAAGCAGGGAAGAGCTGCTCGTGCCCCAGCCCATACCCGAGAGCATACCTGGCGGATATGTCGTGAAATCGAAATTCGAGAGGACGCCTCAGGGCATCAAAGTTGTCCCTGAACTTTCGAAATACAAGAAAAGAAGCATCTGACGAGCCTTGAGAAGGCAGTAGCACAATTCACAAGGAGCCAGCGGGGAAGTATAACCCGCCGAAGAGATGGAACAGATATTCTTCTACATATTCGCCATTGTCGCGGTGGCCTCAGCCATAGCGGTAATATCGGTAAGAAACCCGGTGCACAGCGCCATGTACCTTATCGTCTGCTTCCTGCAGGTCGCCGCCATATTCATCCTGCTCCGCTCCCCGTTCCTCGCGGCCGTGCAGGTCTTTATCTATGTCGGCGCGGTAATGGTCCTGTTCCTGTTCGCGGTCATGGTCCTCGATATCGGCAAGGAAAGTTTCGGCGAGCACATGCACAGCCAGGCGATCCCTGCAGGGATAACGGTATTAGGGCTCCTCGCGGTAGTGGGCTGGCTTATAAGCAAGGGAAAGATAACCGTCCCGCTCGGGAAATACACCGAAGAGGTCCTGACAAAGAACACCGAGGTCGTGGGCAAGTCGCTCTATACGCAGTTCATATTCCCCTTTGAGGTCGTCTCGCTCCTCCTTCTCATCGCGCTTGTCGGCGCGATAGTGCTTGTCATGAAGGAAAAGGGCAAAGGCGCGGGATCTACGAGGCCCTGAGGTAAATGATGCTTACACTGAACCATTTTCTCATTCTGAGTTTCATTCTCTTCTCCATCGGGGTGGCCGGCGTGCTCCTCAGGAGGAACATAATCATCGTGCTCATGTCGCTGGAACTCATTTTTAACTCCGTGAACATAAGCCTTGCGGCTTTTGCCTATTACCTGCAATCCATAACCGGCACGGTCTTCGTGGTCTTCAACATAACCGTTGCCGCGGCTGAGGTCGCCATCGGGCTCGCGATACTCGTGGCCGTTTACAGGACCAGGAAAACAGTCTATGTCGAAGAATTAAAGGATATGAGGTACTGATGGATATCTGGGCGCTTCTCATAATCCCCCTTGCGGCTGCTCTCATAATCACTTTTATAACCCGCAAGCACGCGGAACTGAGCTCATATGTGTCCGTGGGCGCCGTAATCCTGTGCTTCCTCATCGTGCTCCCGTACTTTTTGACGATGCTCGGAAATCCGCACATGGAGCACATCGAGCAGTCTTTCCTCTGGATAGACATACCTGGCCTAATGGTCGAGATGGGCACGATAATCGACCCGCTCTCCCTCATAATGCTCTTCATAGTCACTTTCGTCGGTTCCCTTATCCATATATACTCAAGGGGCTACATGCACGGAGATAAGGGCTACGCGAGGTTCTTCGCTTCGCTTTCCCTGTTCATCTTCTCGATGCTCGGCATCGTGCTCGCGAACAACTTCATAATGATATTCGTCTTCTGGGAGCTGGTGGGACTGGCGTCTTACCTCCTTATCGGCTTCTACTTCGAGAAGCCCTCGGCTGCTGACGCGGCCAAGAAGGCTTTCCTCGTGAACAGGATAGGCGACTTCGGGTTCATACTCGGAATATTCGTCCTTTATTACGCCACGGGTACTTTCAACTTCGTCAAGATGGCCCACATAATACAGGCAGGGCAGGTCGACTCCGGCACTCTGGGGCTCGCGGCGCTCCTCATATTCTGCGGCGCGGTTGGCAAATCAGCCCAGTTCCCCCTTCATGTCTGGCTGCCTGACGCGATGGAGGGCCCGACGCCCGTTTCGGCTCTCATACATGCCGCCACGATGGTCGCCGCAGGCGTATACATGCTCGCCAGGACCGGCTTCCTGTACGCGGCCGCGCCTCATGAGGCCATGATGGTCATAGCCTACATAGGCGGCTTTACCGCTTTCATGGCCGCTCTCCTGGCCCTGGGCCAGAACGACATAAAGAAGATAATCGCCTACTCTACCCTGAGCTCTCTGGGCTACATGGTAATGAGCGTTGGCGTGGGCGGCACCGGCGCGGGCATGTTCTACCTCATGACCCACGCGTTCTTCAAGGCGCTCCTGTTCCTCGGCGCCGGCTCCGTCATACACGCCTGCCACACGAATAACATATGGGAGATGGGCAAGCTGTACCCGAAGATGAAGATAACCGGCGTGACCTTCATACTGGGCTCGCTGGCCATGATGGGCATATTCCCCTTCAGCGGCTTCTGGTCTAAGGACGAAATACTCGCTTCGACCTTTTTCTCGGGCAACTATCCGTTGTTCGCCATCGGCATATTGACGGCTATGATAACGGCAATATTCATGACCAAGCTCGTAACTGTCACCTTCTTCGGCGAAAAACGCTACCACGGGCACCCGCACGAGTCGCCCTTCGGGATGACAATTCCGCTAATGGTGCTTGCCGTATTCGCTGTTTTCGTCGGCCTGGCCGGGTTTCCGGGGCTTGATCCCAACTTCGGCACCTTTGTAGCTGCCGTCGCCGGGTCTACAGCGGCGCACGCCGGGGAACATGGCGCTCACGCCGAGCACCACTTCAGCTACTTCGTCGCGATAACCTCTACCATCGCGGTCTTCATCGGCATAGCGATAGGCTGGACCATATACTCGAAGAAGTCGATAGATAACAACGCCATAGCTGCCAGGTTCAGCGGCTTTCACAAGGCCCTCCAGAACAGGCTCTACATAGACCACTTCTATGACAGGGTCCTGGTGGCGGGCATCTACAACAACATAGCCAGGGTCTTCAACTTCATAGAAGTGAACATAATCATTCACTTCGCAATCAACGGCATCGCGTATACAACCAGGCAGATCGGCAAGGGCCTGAGGCTCACGATTTCCGGACAGCTGCAGCACTATGCTTTCGCCATGGTCGGCGGCGTGCTCGTCCTGATGGTAATTTACGTACTCCTGTAGACGAGGTAAAAGGTGGAAGGGTTTCCGATTTTATCACTTATAATGCTTTCGCCGCTCGCGGCGGTCATACTCCTCCTTTTCGTTGACGACGCGAGAGTCGCTCTCGTAAGGGGCATTGCGATCGCGTCCACGGCCACAAGCCTCGCGCTCTCCCTCTACCTCCTGTTCATTTATGACAAGGTGAAGGGCGGCTTCCAGTTCATCGAAAAGATAGAGTGGGTGCAGTCTCTCGGCATCTCGTACCACCTCGGCGTCGACGGCATAAGCGTCGCGATGGTGCTGCTTACCTCCATCGTCATCTTCACCGGCGTTTTCGTCTCTTGGGTCGGCATAAAGCACAGGATAAGAGAACATTACATGTTTCTCCTCCTTCTTGTTGCCGGAGTCTACGGCGTTTTCATGTCCCTGGACCTCGTGTTCTTCTTCCTGTTCTACGAACTCGCGGTCATCCCCATGTATCCGCTCATAGGCATATGGGGCAGCGCGAACAGGGAATACGCCACGATGAACCTGACCCTTTACCTGAGCCTTGGCGCGATGATAGCCCTTCTCGGGCTCCTTTCGTTGTACTTCACCGCCGGGGCGAAAACAGGCGTATATACATTTGATATGCTCCAGATAGCCAGCCTCTCCTATGAGTCCGGCTACCAGATAAAGGTCTTTCTGCCGCTGCTCTTCGGCTTCGGCGTCCTCGTGCCGCTCGCGCCCTTCCATTCATGGTCGCCGACCGGACACGCCGCCGCTCCTTCGGCCGTCAGCATGCTGCACGCCGGAGTCCTCATGAAGCTCGGCGCGTACGGAATACTTCGCGCCATGTGGATCCTTCCCGAAGGCGCGCAGTTCTGGATGCCCTGGGTCGCCGGATTAAGCCTCATAAACATATTCTACGGCGGCATGGTCGCAATGAGCAGGCGTGACATGAAGTTCATGATCGGCTACTCGTCTTCCAGCCACATGGGCTATGTACTCCTGGGCATCGCCACCGTCAACATCATAGGCGTGAACGGCGCGGTGCTCCTCATGTTCGCTCACGGCGTCATGACGGCCCTGGCCTTCTCTCTCATAGGCTTCGTTTATGACCAGGCCCATACGAGGATGATATACGACTTCTCGGGCCTTGCCAAAAAGGTCCCGTTCGTGGCCGTGGCCTTCGCCATAATGGGCTTTGCCTCGAGCGGCTTGCCGGGGCTCGCCAACTTTGTGGCCGAGCTCATGGTCTTTATCGGGGCTTTTAAAGAATATCCGGTACACGCAATTATAGCGGTCTTCGGAATCATCGTGACGGCGACCTACATGCTCAGGTGCATGAGAGATGTCTTTTTCAGGGAGCCCATGGAAAAGTGGGACGATCTCCGGGACGCTTCGACCTTTGTTGAAAGGCTTCCTTTCGTGTTCCTTATAGCAGTGCTCCTCATAGTGGGCTTTTATCCCTCGGTCCTTGTCGATGTCATAAACTCGGGCGTTGTCCCGCTTGTGAATAAGCTCAACGCAGCCCAGGTAGGCTGAAGATGGAGATGGTGATTTAGAATGGAAATGAACCTTTTCAGGCTTATACCCGAATTCATTATGCTCGGGACGGCGTTTTTGCTGCTTATCCTCGAGCTGTTCCTGCCCAAGGGGTCGAGGAAGGCTTTTGGGGTGATAGGCATCCTCGGCACTGTCTCGGCAGCGATAAGCCTCCCGTATCAGGATTATGGATTGGCGCTGGCCGGGCTTTTCGTCCAGGACCAGATGTCCATCTACTTCAAGTGGCTCTTCGTCATCTCCAGCGTCTTCGTCCTCTATATCGTCATGCTCTACGAGGACAAGATCAATAACTGGCGCGGTGAGTTCTATTCCATCATCGTTTTCGCGATCTCGGGCATGATGATGCTCGCCTCCACGAACGACTTCGTGAGCTTCTATGTCTCGCTCGAATTCGTCGCGATCTGCCTTTATGTCCTCGCGGCCTTCCTGAGCGACAGCCGCGTGACCTCTGAAGCCGGACTCAAGTATCTCATCACAGGCGCTCTGGCTTCCGGCTTTCTCATTTACGGCATAAGCTTCATCTACGGCGCGACCGGCGTTACCGGCTTCGCTGAAGTGGCTAAAGCTCTTCAGGGCGTCGAGCCCACGGGTTTCGTCCTTATTGGCATCGTGCTCGTGGTCATAGGTCTGACCTTTAAGATTTCCTCGATACCGTTCCATGTCTGGTCCCCTGATGTCTACCAGGGTGCGCCGACCCCGGTGACGGCGCTTCTGGCAGCCGCCTCAAAGGCAGCCGGTTTCGTGGTAATACTCAGGATTCTGTTCGGCGCCCTCGGGCCGATGAAGGGCGAGTGGATGGCCTTCGTGGCCGTAATATCCGGCATCACGCTCCTTTTCGGAAACCTAGCGGCCATGCCGCAGAAGGACTTGAAAAGGCTTATAGGATATGCCGGAATAGGCTCTGCCGGGTATCTGCTCATGGCGGTCGCTGCCGCTTCCGAGCTCGGCGCCGGCGCTATCATGTTCTATCTTCTCACATATGTATTTGGCATAATCGGCACTTTCACGGCCATAGTCGTATTCCATAACTCAGAGGGTTCTGACCTTGTCGAGTCTTACGCGGGCCTTTACAAAAGGTCTCCCCTTCTGGCGTTCTCGCTTTTTATAGGCCTTCTTTCGATAGCCGGTTTCCCGCCGCTCGGCGGTTTCATAGCCAAGTTTTACATCTTCATGGCGGCCATAAAAGAGGGGCTCTGGGTGCTGGCCGTAATAGGCGCTCTGATGGCCATCGTAGCCATGTACTACTTCCTGCTCGTCATAAAGAGCATGTACCTGAGACAGCCGACCAACCCGGCCCCGATACCCGTCGATATGACTACGACGGGGCTGTTGTATTTTGTGAACGCCGCGACTATATTGCTGGGAGTCTACCCGGGCCCGGTAACCGACCTGGTGATGAACATAGCCCAGGGCGTATTCTAACCTACGGAAAACTAAAATGGCCGGACACGGAAAACACCACCACAGCGACCACTCGGACTGGGTCATAACCAACAAAATGATAGTCCAGGATGTCCTTAACGCCTGCCCCCAATCGCTTGCGGTCTTTACGAAGCACCTCGGCCCCTATGCTCTTTCCATGCCGGGCGTGAAGACGGAAGCCATAGAGGTGCTTGCGGCCATGAGCGACTACCACGAAGAGCAGCTCCTCGAGGAACTCAACCAGGTCTGTAAGCAGAAGCCGAAGAAGACCGGACACTTCTAAACCGATTATCCCAAAGCAGATGGAAATGAAACGGGCCTTCCAATCTCCCGCAAAGGTGAATCTGTTCCTGAGGGTGCTTGGAAAGCGCGCTGACGGCTATCATGAGATCTCGACTCTCATGCAGCCCGTATCCCTGTTTGACGAGCTTGTCATAAGCGTCTCGGAGGGCGAGGGTATTGCCGTCGTTTCTGATTCCGTTGAGGCTCCCGGAGGCGAGGACAACCTTGCCTACAAGGCTGCCCGTGTTTTTCTCCAGAGCACGGCTATCAGAAGGCGCGTCGAGATATCCGTGAAAAAGGTCATACCCGTCGGCGCCGGCCTCGGAGGTGGCAGTTCTGACGCCGCTACCGTCCTTATGGCCTTGAATGAGATGGCCGGAATCTGGCTTCCTGACGGCGCTCTCATGGAGATGGCTGCCCGCCTTGGTTCCGATGTGCCCTTTTTCATATTGAAGGGCCCGGCCCTGGCCGGGGGCAGGGGTGAGAAGCTCAAAAGGGCTTATTTGCCTGAGCTGCATTATATCCTGATCAATCCTGGTTTCCATGTTTCAACGGTCTGGGTTTATTCGAGTTTGGGCTTGACAAACATAGGGGAAAATAATAATCTACTGTATTCTTATGAGGTTCCAGCCAGCCCGGAGGGGGTTGTAGAAGCCCTTGCCAACGACCTGGAGGCTGTTACTTCCAAGCAATATCCTGAAATATCAGGGCTGAAGGAGATGCTCAAAGGCGCAGGCGCCCTGGGCACGCTCATGTCCGGAAGCGGTCCGACCGTTTTTGGCGTTTTTCATTCCAGGGATGAGGCGGAGCGGGCTTACCAGTTTCTCGCTCCGGTTAACAAAGGCGCCGCAAGGATCTTTCTCGCAAAGGGGCTTTGAAAAGCCCCGGGGCTGTGGGTGCTTCTGCTGGGGCGTCGCCAAGCGGTAAGGCACGGGGTTTTGATCCCCGCATTCGGAGGTTCGAATCCTCCCGCCCCATCCAACGAACAAAATCCAAGAAGAAAGCCGGGCAGGTCAAATGATCGACAGAATTAAGATTTTCGCTGGCAATTCCAACAAGCCTCTCGCCTTGGAGATATGCAGCCACCTCGGGATGGAGCTTGGAAAGTCTGATGTAAGGAGCTTCAGCGACGGCGAAGTATATGTAGACATTCAGGAGAGCGTCAGGGGAGTGGAAGTGTATGTGCTGCAGTCGACCTGCACGCCTACGAACGACAACCTGATGGAGCTCCTTATAATGCTGGATGCCTTCAAAAGGGCTTCGGCGGTCTCGGTTACGGCAGTAATACCGTATTACGGATACGCGAGGCAGGACAGGAAGGTAGCCCCCAGGACCCCTATATCCGCGAAGCTGGTCGCTGACCTCATTACCGCTGCCGGGGCAACGAGGGTCGTGTGCGTTGACCTGCACGCCGGACAGATACAGGGATTTTTCAATATACCCGTTGACCACCTTTACGCTACTCCGGTGCTCCTTGACTATATAAAGGAGAACTTCATCGACGATATCGTCGTTGTCTCTCCGGATGCCGGCGGCGTGGAAAGGGCAAGAGCTTTCGCAAAGAGGCTCGGGACGAACCTTGCCATCATAGACAAGAGGCGCCCCAGGCCCAATGTTTCGGAAGTGATGAACATAATCGGCGACATCGAGGGCAAGACAGCGGTCATCCTCGACGACATGATAGACACGGCAGGCACCATAACGCAGGCGGCGGAGGCATTGCATAAGAACGGCGCGAAGCAGGTCTACGCCTGCGCGACCCACGCGGTCCTTTCCGGCCCCGCCATGGACAGGATTGAAAAGTCGCCCATAAAGGAGCTGGTGGTCACCAACACCATCCCGCCACTCAAAGGCGTTACTCAGTCAGCGAAGATCAAGAGGCTTTCTGTTGGCCCGCTCCTCGGAGAGGCCATTAAAAGGATACACTGCGGCGAGTCGGTAAGTTCCCTTTTCGTGTAGGGACGGATCCGTGGCAATCGCCCCAATATTGAAAAACACTGGAGGAACAACATGGAACAGATAAATCTCTCGGCCCAGCCCAGGGCTGAAAGGGGCAAGGGCCCCGCTGGAAGGCTCCGCGTCGCTGGACGCGTCCCTGGCATACTGTACGGCCCCGGCGTCGAAGGCGCGATAGCCCTGGCCCTCGACATGAAGGAGCTCGACAAGACGCTCCATACCCACGCTGGCGGAAATGTGCTTGTAACCCTTGACATTGCTGGCGACAAGAGCCGCACCGTCATGTTCAAAGAGGTCATCCGACACCCGCTCAGGGGCACTGTGGTGCATGTCGACCTCCTTGAGGTCAATATGAACGAGATGGTCGAGATCGAAGTGCCTGTCCACCTTACCGGCAAGGCCGCAGGTCTTGCTTTCGGCGGCATAGTGCAGCACGAGACCAGGACGATAACCATCGAGTGCCTGCCCGCGCTGATACCTGACAGCATTGATGTGGACATAACCGCCCTCAATGTAGGCCAGTCCCTCCATGTTAAGGACATTCCGCTTGCCAAGGGACTCACGGCAGTGAACGAGCCTGACCTTACCGTAGTATCGATAGTCTCTCCGACAGCCGAGGTCGCTCCCAAGACGGCCGAGGAAGTACAGGCTGAGCTCGCCAAGAGCTTCGCTGAGAAGGAAGAGGGAAAGAAGGAGGACTAAGCCTCCTTTTCTTCTTCGAGCATAACCGCCTGTGCTGCTAATCGTCGGACTCGGGAACCCCGGCAGGGAATATGAGAAGACCCGGCATAATGCCGGGTTCATGCTTGTTGACCTCCTGGCCCGGGAAGCCGGAATAAAGCTTGATAAAAAAGGAAAAGGGGTCTGGGGAAAGGGGAGGATAGCTGGCGTTGAGGTTGTGCTCCTCAAGCCCCAGACTTTTATGAACCTGAGCGGTGAGGCTGTCTCAGAGGTCCGAGCCTTCTACAAGATCCTGGCAGGGTCCATGATAGTCGTCTATGACGATTGCGACCTGCCAGTGGGAAAGCTCAGGATTCGAAAGGACGGCGGAAGCGGCGGCCACAGGGGCGTGAACTCGATTATCACTATCCTCGGCAGCAGGGATTTCCCAAGGATAAGGCTCGGCGTAGGCAGGCCGCCCCACGGCGATACAGCCAATTATGTGCTGAGCCCATTTACGAAAGACGAGCAGCCCGCCTTAGAAGAGATGCTCTGCCGTGGAAAAGAGTCGGTTGAAGTCCTCATAACCGGCGGCATAGACCAGGCGATGAACGCGTTCAATTCCTGAACCGCTCCAGAGTCCAGCCATAGACCTCCAGCAGGAAACAAACCCTTTAATGAACCCGTAAGGGGGTAGCCATGCCGAACCTTGCCTTTTTCGCGCCTCTGTTTGGAGCAGCGGGACTCGTCATTACTTTTTTCGTGTACCTGCACATAAAGAGCCTTCCTCCGGGAAACGAGCGCATGCGCGAGATAGCGGGCCTCATTCACCGTGGGGCAATGGTTTACCTCAAGCGCCAGTACATAATCCTTCTCGCTTTCCTCGCGGCTGTTGCCGTGGCCCTGGCTGTGTTCATCGGCGTTCCTACTGCGGCTGCTTACATATGCGGCGGGTTGTTCTCGATGCTGGCGGGGTTTTTCGGCATGAAGGGCGCTACCAAGGCCAATGTGAGAACGGCGGAGGCCGCGCGCGAGTGCAAACCTGATTTTTCAAGGGCCCTTACTACCGCGTTTCTCGGTGGCTCTGTCATGGGCCTTTCGGTCGCGAGCCTTGGTCTTATCGGCATAGGCCTTTTCTTCATTTTCTACGGCAGGCCGGAAGAGGCTGCCGTCATAAACGGTTTCGCGATGGGCGCTTCCTCCATAGCGCTTTTCGCCAGGGTCGGCGGCGGCATATACACAAAAAGCGCTGATGTGGGCGCGGACCTCGTCGGCAAGGTCGAAGCCGGAATACCGGAAGACGACCCGAGAAACCCGGGCGTCATCGCGGATAATGTCGGTGACAATGTAGGGGATGTCGCCGGGCTCGGGGCGGATATATTTGAATCATACTCAGGCGCGGTAGTGGCGACGATCGCGCTCGGGGCCACGATTTCAGCAGGTGACGTCGCCCTTCTGGCGTCGCGAGAGGCGCTGATGTCGTATCCTGTTGTGCTTGTCATGGCGGGGCTTTTATCCTCGCTTGCGGGCATATCCGTGCTCAAGCTCCTGGAGAGGTTCGGCCCTGCGGCGGCGTTGAGGTACTCAACGCTCCTGGCGGCGGTAGTATTCCTCGCTCTGGCTTTTGCCGTGACAATCGTCCTCGAGTGCGGCATCTGGTGCTACCTTGCCGTTACGGCGGGCTGTCTTGGAGGAAGCCTCATAGGGCTGCTGAGCGAATATTACACCGGCGGCAAGCCCGTGAGAAGGATAGCCGAAGCTGCGACAACGGGCGCCGCCACCAACATAATAAAGGGCATAGCTGTGGGACTTGAAAGCTGCGCCCTTCCGGTCTTAGCGATAGTAATAACCATTTTCATAGCGAATTACGCGGCAGGCATCTACGGCATTGGCCTTGCCGCGGTCGGTATGCTCGCGACTACCGGCATAATAATGAGCGTGGACGCTTACGGGCCGATCGCCGACAACGCAGGCGGCATCTCAGAGATGAGCGGCCTGGGAGAAGACGTAAGAAAGATAACCGACACCCTCGATTCTCTCGGGAACACGACGGCGGCAATAGGCAAGGGTTTTGCCATAGGCTCGGCCGCGCTTACCGCGATAGCCCTTTTCGCGGCTTTCGGGCAGGCGGCTGGCAGCGCGCTCGGACATCCGCTGTTGATATCACTTTCTGACCCCATCGTTGTCATCGGCCTGCTCATTGGCGGGATAATACCCTTTTTCATTGGCGCGCTTACGATGACGAGCGTTGGAAGAGCGGCCATGAAGATGGTCGAGGAGATAAGGCGTCAGTTCAAGGAAATACCCGGCCTTCTCGAAGGCCGGGAGGGCGTGAAGCCCGATGTTGAAAAGTGCATCGACATAAGCACCAGGGCCGCGTTGAAAGAGATGATACTCCCCGGCGTGCTGGCGGCGACAAGCCCTGTCGCGGTCGGCTTTCTCCTTGGGGCTGAGGCCCTGGGCGGCATGCTGGCGGGCGCCACGGTAACAGGCGTTCTCATGGCCATATTCATGGCGAACGCCGGAGGCGCGTGGGACAACGCGAAAAAGTACATAGAGCAGGGAAACCTCGGCGGAAAGGGCTCGCCGGCGCATAAGGCCGCGGTCGTCGGAGATACGGTCGGAGACCCTTTCAAAGATACTTCAGGGCCTGCCATGAACATACTCATCAAGCTCATGAGCATCGTCGCGCTTATAATCGCGCCACTTTTAGTCTGAATTAAAAACCGGGCATGGCTTCATGCCAAGCCTTTATTTTAAAAAACAGGAGAACACTTCAAGATGGGATTCAACTGCGGAATAGTAGGACTTCCTAATGTCGGTAAATCAACCATATTCAATGCCATGACCGCCGCTGGCGCGGAGGCGTCGAATTATCCTTTCTGCACCATAAACCCCAACATAGGCATGGTTCCTTTGAGGGACGACAGGCTCTCGAAGCTCGCCGTGTTCGTAAAGCCTGAAAGAATCCTTCCGACAGCCGTCGAGTTCGTGGACATAGCCGGAATAGTGAAGGGCGCGAGCAAGGGCGAGGGTCTCGGCAACCAGTTCCTCGGCAACATCAGGAGCGTTGACATGATAGCCCATGTCGTGAGGTGCTTCGAGGACGAGCAGGTGGTGCATGTGGCCGGTAAGATGGACCCCGGTGGGGATATCGAAGTCATAAACACCGAGCTCATCCTCACGGACCTTGACACCCTTGAGCGCAGGCTCGAGAGGTCGGCGAAACTCGCCAAGACCGATAAGTCGATCGCGGAAGTGATGCCGGTCTACATGGAATTGAAAAAGGCCTTTGAGGAGGGCCGCCCGGCAAGGAGCGTCCTGAACAAGGAAACGGCCCTGCTCGTGAAGGACTTGAACTTCCTCACGGCAAAGCCCGTAATATATGTCGCCAATGTGGATGAGAACGACCTTTCCGGCGCTTCCGAGGCCGCTTCTTCAGTAAGGAAGCTGGCCGAAGCCGAGGGCGCGGGCTTCGTAACAATCTGCGGCAAGATAGAGTCCGAGATAGCCGAGCTTTCTGAAGAGGAGCGTGCCGAGTTCCTCTCCGGCCTCGGTCTTAAGGAATCCGGCCTCGACAGGCTGGCAGCGGCGGCGTACAGGCTTCTTGGGCTCATCACATTTTTTACAGCCGGAAAAAAGGAAGTGCACGCCTGGACCGTGGCGGCGGAATCAAAGGCGCCCCAGGCCGCCGGTGTCATACACAGCGACTTCGAGCGCGGCTTTATCCGCGCCGAGGTGATGGCCTATGAGGACTTCATAAAATACGGCTCAGAGGCCGCCTGCAAGGACAAGGGCGTCTTGAGGGTCGAAGGCAAGGACTATGTCGTGCAGGACGGCGACATAATGCACTTCAGGTTCAATGTTTAGTATGTTAAGCCGATTGTAAAAACTCCCTGATGAGGAAATACAGCCCTGCGCTTGCCGGACTCATCGGCAGCGCAGGGTTTTTTTGTGGCTCCTCAAGATACAAGAACTGTGCATGTCCTGCACTAAAGTACAGTAGACACCCTTGTCAGGGCTGCCTGCCTTGACAGTTTTGCGCGCCGAAAGTATACTATTTGTACCCCAATACAATCGTGTTTCCACCTTTATCTGGCTTTCAGGGCCGGCGGACGGTACGGGCGTCCGGCAGGAAGGCTTTTTTATGCTCACTTGTGTGCATATGGTGCACAATTTTTGCAGAAGGAGGGATTGGTTTGACAATAGACCCGGAGTTTTTTTACGAGCGTCTCAAGCATTCAGGTATGGAGATAAGGGACATACTCTGGCCTCTTGCCGGATTAAACCCGAGGGAAAGGGCGGTCTTCACTGAGTACCATTATTGGAATACGCACATGAAAGTCATCGCGGAGAGTCATAGAATCTCACTCGGGAGGACATATGCAATTCTCTACAGGGCAGAGGAAAAGGTCGCGTCTGCAAGGTCACAGAAAGAGGAGGAGGAAGCTCAAGGCTTTTGAAGCCGCCCCGGCTTCCGCCGTTAACTGGATGGAATACAAGACCATGAGGCAGTACCCTTCGATGGGCGACATGCTAGACCAGATGCGCCAGTACGGCTACAGGGGAGGGATTGAGAGCATTGTCGAAAGAAACTGGAACCCTGAGGACGACAGCCTTCAGGATTTTACGATAGAGGAGTTGTCCAGAAAAGGTATGTAGCCGAGTGGCGGCAAAGGTAGATTTAAAAAGCCAGGCGTTTTTTCGCCTGGCTTTTTTTATTTTGAAATCTTTACATTATTTAACTCAGGTAGAATAAAAAAGCCCTCACTCCCGCAGTAATGAAGAGTTTTTTCAATATGAGGTAGAAATAAAACACCAAAGGGCAAATAGCTTGCGGGGGTGGCGGTCATGGAGAGCGCATCAGTGAATACCGTTAATAATATCGAGCGGCCGGGACGCTATTTTAAAAAGGCGGCAGGCCCCAGGGTCCTTTTGAGGGAGCCGGAGATCTGCGCGGAGTGCAATAAAGTCTTTGTGAGCCTGTACGCGATAAGGTCGTGCGCGGACCATCAGGGGCTCGAACAGATATAGGGGGGCAGAAGAAGTGTGGGGATCGATTGGGATGGATTAAGACATGAATTCGAGTCAGGCCAGGATGCGCTGAAGGCGCTTGGTGAAAAATACGGATGTCACAAGGACAGCATACGCAGAAAGGCCAGGGAGGAAGGCTGGAAACGCAAATCCGGCGAGAAGCGCAAAATAATTCCTGAAAAGCGCATGGACCTTCTTCCGGATCGGCACAGGAGCTACTGGAAGGGCGTCGAAAGAAGGCTTGCCAGGGGGCTCAAGACAAAAGATATCAAGCAGGGCTTGGAAGAATTAAAGGTCGCGAAGATGGCCGGAGAGGTCATCTCGAGCATGATAAGGAGCAAGAGGCTCGAGCTGGGCCTCGAGGAGGCCGCGGCGGAAAAGGGGGAGGATGAAGCAGACCTTATTGCCGCCGAGATGGGTCGCGTTACTGCCCCATCCGGAGCAGACGAGGCTCTGGACTGAGGGAAAAAGGTTCGCGGTGGTGCCTGCTGGAAGAAGGAGCGGCAAGACGGAGATTTCCAAAAGGCGGCTTGTAATAGGCCTTCCGGAAAAAAAGAAGTGGAGCGATCCGCGCTACTTCGCCGCCGCGCCCACAAGGGAGCAGGCCAAAAGGGTCTACTGGAACGACCTTAAGGCCCTTGTCCCCAAAAAGTGGGTAAAAAAAGTCTACGAGACAGACCTTTGCATAATGACCCGGTACGGAAGCGAGTTATGGGTGCTCGGCATGGACAGGCCGGAGCGCATCGAGGGGACGCCGTGGGACGGGGGCGTGCTCGACGAGTACGCGAACATGAAGCCCAGTGCCTGGACCGAAAATATTAGGCCAGCGCTCGCGGACAGGGCGGGTTGGTGCTGGTTCGTCGGCGTGCCGGAGGGGTTGAATCACTATAAAGACCTCGCTGACTATGCCGGGGCTGGCATGGATGAGGACTGGGGCCTGTACAAGTGGAACTCTTCGGCGGTGCTTCCGGCGCGTGAGATAGAAGCCGCGAAGAGGGTGCTTGACCCGAGGACTTTCAGGCAGGAATTCGAGGCGAGTTTCGAGGGGTCTACAGGGCGCGCGTATTACGCTTACGATTCCAAAAGGCACGAGGACGGCTCCATCAAGGTGAACGACAGGCTCAAGCTCTTTGTCTGCTGCGATTTCAATGTGGGCCTCAGCGTCTGGGAGATAGTCCAGACGGACGGAGGCCAGGTGCGGGTCGTGGACGAGATAGCCTTGAAGGACACGAATACGATGGAGATGGGCAAGACGGTGCTTTCGAAGTACGGATCTCACAAACAGGGGATAGCGGTTTATGGAGACGCCGCCGGGATGAACAGGTCAACGGCCGGAAAGAGCGATTACGCCATCCTCTTTGAGCTGGGCTTGCGCGATCAGAGGATCGGCAGGGCCAACCCGGCTGTGCGCGACAGGGTGAACTCGGTCAATGCCATGCTTGAAAATGTTGACGGCCAGGCGAGGCTTTTCCACCACCCCAGGTGCGCCCACTTGAAAAAGGATTTCGAGACAATCGAATGGTGCACGGGCGGGACTGGCCTCGACAAGTCAAACATTGAGCGGACTCACGCGACGGACGCGCTGGGGTACTTCGTGGAACAAGAGTTCCCGTTGAGGATAGATAAGCCGGACCCGGCAAGGCGTTTCTACAAATAACACAGCTGGAGGACAGATGACCCGAGAGGAACTCGAGAGCACGCACCCGCTATACGACAGCTTAAGAGACGAATGGCTGTTCCACATCCGCTCGTACTTCGGAGGGAAGTCGTACAAGGAGGGCAACTACCTCCTGCAGCATCCCTTCGAGAGCACGGCCAATTACGCCCGCAGAAAGGCCACGAGCTATTACTACAACTACTGCGGGCCTGTGGTCGACATATTCGTGTCGCACCTTTTCAGGAAGGATGCCGTAAGGGAGCACGGCTCACTTGCGGGCGACAACCTCTTCGGCCACTTCCTGACGGACGCCGACCTCGAGGGGAACACCTTCAGGCATTTCATGCGGGACGCGCAGAGGTTCGCGTCAGTCTACGGCAGGGTATCCATCATCGTGGACAAGCCACAGGTGCTGCCGGTTACAAGGGCCGAGGCCGAAGAGTACGGCATAAGGCCGTATGTCTCTCTCGTGACCCCTGAAAACCTCCTGGACTGGTCTTTCGCGAGGCTCCCCTATTCGGGTCGTGTCGTGCTCGATTCGGTGAAGGTAAGGGAAGCGCCGGATACTTACAGGGTATGGAACAGGGACGGATGGGAGCTCTGGCAGATAGTGAATTCCACGGGAGAGGTGAGGCTTGCCGACGCCGGGTGGCACGGGCTCGGAGAAGTCCCGATGGTGAACCTGTACAACAAGCGTTCAGGCACCAGGATGGTCGGCATCTCCGACATCCAGGACATAGCGGATATCAACAGGAACATCTATTACCTCTGTTCAGACGCCAGGGAGATAATCGAGAACACGGCCTTCCCCATGCTGGCGGTGCCATATTCAAGGGGCGGCTCAGAGGAGCGGGAGGTAGGCCCGAGGAACATCCTTCAATTCGACCCGGCGGAACCCAACGCGAGGCCGTTCTGGCTGGAAGCGCCGCATTCGTCGCTCTCCGAGATACGCGAGTGGGTGCGCCATGACATAGAAGAGATATACAGAATAGCCAAGCTCGGAGGGGTTAAGGCTTCTGAGGCTTCGTCGGCTAAATCAGGGGTAGCCCTCGAGCTAGAGTACCAGCAACTCTACTCCACCTTGAGCGAGAAGGCTGACAATGTCGAGCAGGCCGAGCAGAGGGTCCTGGAACTGTGGGCCAAGTGGGAAGGAAAGGTCTTTGACGGCAGGATAGACTACCCGGACGATTTTTCGATACGGGACATTGAAAGGGACTTGCAGAGCGTCATCAGCGCAAGAGGCGCGGCCGTAGCGTCGGCTACCTTCGATAAAGAGCTTCAAAGGCGCATAGTGAGGGCGGTGCTGCCCAAGACTGACGACGCCACCCTCGCGAGAATAGGCGAGGAGATAGAGGCAGGCAGCGCGGCGGGGCGGCTTTAAAAGGGCTTAAACCTGCCGCCTGCTACCCCGGCGGCGGCGCGAAGGGAATGAGGGGGAATTAAAAGGAGGACTTTTTAAAATGGTTGACGAACTTAAAACGGGAAATGACGCATTCAGGGAAGAGGGAAAGGTGAGCTTTCTTCCGGAGCAGCAGGCCAGAGTGCAGGAGCTTATAGACGAAGCGTACAGGAAAGCGTACACAAAGGCCCAGAGGGCGTCTGGTTCTGGTGCGGATGTTGATAAGCTCAAGGCCGAAGTCGAAAGGCTCAGGGAAGACAGAAAGAGCGCGAGCCTTCTGAGAGCGATTTCCCGCCACAGCGTAGTTGACGCGGAGGAAGTGACCGAACTGCTGAAGCACAGGGTGAGGGCAGACGAGGACGGTACTTTGAAGGTAATCGGCCAGTCCGGGGCCGCGAGAGTGAACAATTCGGGACAGCCCATGAGCATAGAAGAGTTCGTTGACTCGTGGCTGAGCGAACGGCCCCATCACCTGAGGGGGGCGGCCTCATCCGGCGCAGGGTCGCTTGGCGCGAGGTTCTCTTCTACCCCGGCCAGGTACGACCTTTCAGACCCTGCCTCCTGGCGCAGCATGCCGAGAGAGGAGCTTGACAGGCTCATGAGGGAAGGCGTTGATGTGCAGGGTGCCGCGGGCCAGAACTACAGGTTCAGGGATGTAAAGAACCCCTTCCTGGAGGCCCGCAAAAGAAAGTTCCAGTCCGCTTGAGAAGCGGGCTCAATTGACAGGAGGAATAAAGAAATATGGCAAATGAAGTTACTACCGCGGCAGGTTCCGCAGGCGAGCTTATAGCCGCTGAAATAGTCTCAAGACTTGTAATAGACGCCGCGTACGCGGAGGCCGTGCTCCCGCCGCTCGTGAGGGTGGCGGACATAAGCTCGGATTCCACGCTGAGCGTCGAGTTCCCGAAGTGGCCGCTCCTTACGGCCTCTGACCTTACAGAAGCCACCGACATGAGCAACACTTCGGTGAACACCGCCTCGACTCTGCTGACCGCCGACGAGGCCGGAATAATGATCACCGTCACGGACATGCTCCTGAACGGCGCTGGCCTGGGCGGGCTCGAGCCTTTCGCGGCCGAGCTTGGCAAGGCCCTGGCCAACAAGATAGACGCGGACCTCCTGGCGAGCGCGTCGAGCTTTACTAATTCCGTCGGGACTTCGGGCGTTGATATGACCGAGGACGATTTTCTCGCGGCCATCTATACGCTCGAGCTCGGCAACGGAAAGGGCCCGTTCGTGGCGGTGCTTCACCCTTACCAGGTGAGCAACCTGAGGCGCGCGATAGCCGCTTCTACCGGCGCTGTCTGGGGCGGCCCCTCAACCCCGGCAGCTGACCTGGGTTCTCTCGGCACGCTTTACGGGGTAGACATTGTGCAGTCCACAAACTGCGCCTCCGTGAATGTGGACGCCGATAGAATGGGCGTGATGATGCCTCTTGGCAACCAGTCCGGCCTTGCCTATGTCCTAAAGACCGGGGCAAAGACCGAGTTCCAGAGAGACGCGTCGCTGCGTGCCACCGAGATCGTGGTCACTGCCGTGTACGGACATGGCTGCGTGAACGCTGCCGCGAGCGGCGGAGTCAAGATAATAACCAATCACGAATAAAAAAGGGAGCCGGGGAGGGGTTGTTTGCGGCCCCTCCCCGGCAACTAAAAAAATGGCGATAGATATCGGCTCATTATTAAAAAAAGGATTTACCCCTCTTGCCGCAAACAGGTTCGCGGCGGTGTCATGGCAGGGCGAACACTTAGGCGAGTTCTGGATGTGGAACGGGCAGCTCACGCGTTGTCATGAAAAAACATCCATACAGACGGTAAAGGTAACCGACCTCAAGGAAGCGGCTATAAGGTGCTGGCGAGATAAATGGGTGCCGCTTAAATGGGACAGCGTCCTGCTTCGGCGCATGGAGGCCTGTTTGAGATCGCACAGGGGGTTGCAGAAGCAGGGCGTGGTCTTTCCTGACGCGCCCTTCCTGCCGGAGCCAATGGCGATACCGTCCGAGTATATTACGCCGGAGCTGCAAAAGTTCATGTAATCAGGGAGCGGGAATTGAAAGAGAGACAGGCCGTAGAGCGGCTCATAAAAAGAATTCATGACGAACGGCTCAAGCGAACCGGCAAGCTGCCGGATAAGGGCGAAGCGAGAGAGATCGAGCGAAAGGCTAGAGCGACCGCTGAAGAGACAGACAACAGGAAAAACAGGAAGTAGACCGCCCTGTAAAGCCGGAGGAGAAAGATGAAACAGCAATTCCTGGCCGAGACGATTGATACCTTCAGGACATACATATACGAGAGCAACCTGAAGGTAGTGCCTGAGTCAGCTTTTATAAAAATATTCATGCCCGGCGGCGCGCTGCTGGTAGCCAGGACCGCGATGACGATAGGCATTGATGGGCTTCTTTCTTTCGAGCTTTCCGCGCCAGACAACTCTGTGCCCGGGCTCGACTACAAGGCTGAAGTAGAGTACAGCCTTGCATCAAAGACGCATTACGCTGTCCTGTTCTATGATGTCGTGCGCTCGCGTCTGGCCAAGGTCATTACCGACGACGACATATTCTCTGAGCTGCCGCAGCTCCGCGATAGGGGCTGGAGCGTCTCCGGCACAGCCGAGGGAGGCAGCGAGACTACAATCATCGACAGCCGCCTGAAAAGGTATGGAGACGGATATTTTACCGGGGGCGTGGCCTCCTGCCCGTCAAAGGGCGAGGCGAGGGAGATAAGGGACTTTGAAGCGTCTTCCGGTACGCTAACAGTCGAGGCTTTTTCGTCAGCGGTCGCCGCAGGAGATAAGTATGTGTTGACCAGGTCGTTCTCAAGGGAGATTAACAGGGCCTTCGAGAAGCTCGAAGACGAACTCAAGCGCCTTGGTAAAAGGCCCCACCTTGTGCTCGATTCCCAGGACTTGCGAGAGGCCCATATATTCCTGTCGGTCGCCGAGGCGTGCAAGGGGCTTGCCTCCGAGAACAAGGGGATATGGTGGGACCTTTGGAAAGAGTACGAAGGCAAGGCCGTCCGGGCGTATTCGGGCCTGAGGCTTAAATACGATTATTCAGGGGACGGCTCGATAACCGGTGCTGAAAGTGAACTGGCTTTTGGCTCCCTGAAAGCAGGCAGGCGATAATGGGCTACGAAACAATATCGGCCATAACCGGGAACATTGAAACTGCCCTGAAAAATGAGGGGCTCAATGTTACCAGGAAAGCGCTCGACTCAAGTGGCTCGCTTCCGGCAGGGCTGATGCCTCTCGCCCAGGTCTCCTACAACGGAGAGTCTTTTGAAAGCCCCTTCGGGGAGCGGCCCAGCTACTCTGAGGCCAGCTTCACAATAAAAATAATTTTGCCAGAGCAGCCTGATTGCCCGGCCCTGACTGATGAACAGATGTGGGCGCACCAGGCAAGGGAGGCCATGACTGACGGAGCGCTCAACAGTGGTGGGCTTGCCTCGGCAAAGCCTGTCACCGGCGTAAGGATACCCGGCTTCAGCATCGAGGGCAATGGCGGGTTTTCAAAGATATCGATGGATGTAAAAGTAAGATACAGGGAATCGTAAATCCCGGGAGGACGATTGATGTCGACAAACAGGCTCTATCTCGCGATTGGAGAAGAGGCGGTCAGAGGAGTAAAGGAATCAGGGACCGTCGGTTTTGTTCCGCTCTTAAACCCTGCGATACCGAAGATGGAATTTGACGACCGCAGGAGAAAAGAGTTCAGGGGTGAGGAGGCGGCAAAGGGTGATACGGCCGTTGTCCGCATGGGGCAGAGGTGGACCGCTTCCATCGAGACCCCGTTCTATACTGAGGCAGGCTCGTCAGCCGGGCTTGTTGGCACAGTCCTGAAGCACTTTTTCGGGAGGTGTGACTCAGGACAGAATGGAGCCACAGGCCAGTACTATCACATGATGTCGCCCGTGGGAGACCCTTTTTCAGAGGCGAACCTCGGCAACAAGGGGCTTACCCTCAACCTCAACCTGAACGAGGGTACGACAGTTAAAAACTGGCCCTACGCTGGCGGGAGGGTCAAGTCGATTGCCTTCGAGCAGGACGCGGGCTCAGCGCTCAAGCTTTCAGTTGAGTTGTCAGGCCAGAAGAGGGATGACACCGAAAACGAGATCGGAGGCGTTGTGTTCGCAGCCGAGCCGCTACGGTGCGATTACAAGGCCTTGAATATATATACCGGGCCTGTAACAAGGGTTGGCACTGCTCCTGCTTTCACAGGTTTTTCATTTGAAGGCGCTACCAGGGTAAAGCCTGACAAGGTCAGCGTCAAGATGGAGAACGGCATTGAGGACGCCATGCGGCTTTCCGGGGTCGATTACCCGGACAAAACGAGGATGGGCCAATATAAAGTCACGGCTGAGATGACGCTCGACTGGGAAGACCCTTTGAGTGGCTTTTCATCGGCAGCCGAGTTCAGGAGCTGGCTTGCCTCACCTGAATCGTCGAACCTGTTTTTGCACTGGGACACAGGCACTCAGGCAGGCGCAGGGGCCAACCACGCGCTCTTTATCGACCTCCCGAGGCTTCAGCGCACCGGGGGCGAGCCTGAGTACAGGCTCGATAAGGAGCCGATGATAACCCTCAAGTATGAAGGGCTCTACAACGCGGTGACCGGCTACATGGCAGGGGTCATGCTCGTTAATACTGTGCCTGCTGTTTGAAAATAGAAGATATTCAGGAGGACGGATGTCTATAGTCAGCTTCGATAAGGAAAGCATAGTGGACTACATACCTGAGTACGGCGGGAACAGGGAAAGTTCTGACCCGTGCGTCGTGAGCCTCAGGTTCGTGCCGTACTCGAGGGTCCAGGAATATTCGAGGCTTCTGGCCGCGAGGACAAGAGGGGTTGCCGATTCCGTGAAGGTGGCCGAGCTTACCCAGCACGTCCAGCGAAAGCAGTTTGTCGAAAATGTTGAGAACATAAGCGGCTATTTTGTAGGCTCCATGAAGGTCACGAGCCCTGGCGAGTTCTTCGATACCGCGGATACCGACCTGGTGCTCGAGGTCATAAGGGCGATGGAATCCGCCTCACGCCTCACGGACGGACAGAGAAAAAACTGACAGCGGGCTTCCGCTGGGCGCTGAGGGGCAGCGGGAGCCCGTTTAATTGTTCGAACTGCACTGAATCAGATAAGAAGGAGCGTAACTGCTCCAACTTCAAAGGGCTCTCCGAGGCAGCCAGGGCTGTCGCGTCCTATGACCCTGAGATAAATGAAGAGATCAAAGAAAGCGGCTCAGAGAAGGTCATAAGCCTCGGGGACCTGAGGCTCTACGAATGCCCCCTCAGCTATATAAGCGAGGAGAGCTTCAGGATGATGAGGACGGTATTCATGATGGAAAGCTCAGGGCGGCTCTACTTTGACGGAGGCCTGGCAGACCAACCCTGCTGGGCCGTGGAGGCCTTTGAGATATACCAGTCAGAAAGGGCGAGATTAGCCGGGGAGAAAAATGGCTGAACGGGATATGTACGAAGGCAGGGCCAGAAGCGCGGCAGCGGCGGCGGAAGAGGGTTTGCAGAGGCTGAGCTCTCTGTCGATAGCTTCTACTGCTAAATATACGACCAGCGTGAGCCGGGCCTTCAATGAAATGAAGAAGGACATTGAAAGGCTTGCCTTTGCCGCAACCGACACAGGCGGCAGTAACAGGGTCGCCAAGCTCAGGGATGGGCAAGCCCTTTATATGGATGAGCGGTCAAGGCACGCCGCTCAGGAGAGGGCGTTTGAGGAGGCGCGCATCGCGGAACTCGATGAACTCGAGAAGGCCAGCTGGGCAAAGAGGGCCGGGTACGCGGAAGCAGGAGCCTCTCTTATGTCAAACACGCTCCAGAACCTTTTCATCGCGACCGGAAGCAGGCACAGGGCCATGTTCGAATCCATGAAAGCCTTTGCCGTGGCAGAGACCGTGATACAGACCTACAGAGCAGCGCAGGGCGCTTTCGCATCTCTCGCCCCGATACCGGTCGTGGGCCCAGCCCTTGGCGCGGCAGCCGCAGCTGCCGCCATCGCGGCAGGACTAGCGAGGGTGGAGCAGATAAGGAATACGAGGCCGGAGGGCGCGACCAGCTCCATAGATTCAGGAGGAAGGGCGAACCCGCAATACTCGGGTGGCTCGCCAGGCGCGTACCCGGTGCCTACAAGGGTCGAGGACGCAAGGCCTTCGCAGTCCATAACGGTGCAGATATACAACCCTCTTTCTGAGCAGAACTGGCAGAAGATCGTGGAAGACAACATCGTGCCGGCCTTGAGGGAAGTCGGTGACAGGAACATCGCCGTGAACATAACAAAAATGGCTTAGCGAGGCAGGTAATGGCAGACTGGGCAAAAATAAAATTCTATTGGAAGTCGTTTTCAGGCTCCCAGGGCTCCGCGCTTGAAGCGAGCTCGACTTTCGAGCGCACGAGCGTAGCGAATATCTGCAACATGCTCGAGACGAACCTGTGGCAGGCAGCCTTGGGAATGGGGCCGCATTACATAACGCACGACTCCGGTGAAGGAAACTCCCATGAGGCGGACTATCTCGCGGTTTCAGGACATAACTTTGCTTCCATCAACGCGCTCGTCAAACTCCAGTATTCAAACGATGGAGAATCGTACCTTGATGCCTTCACGCCATTCATCCCTGCCTCTGACAGGGCTTTCGTAAAAGAGTTCACGAGCCCCGGGGCTTACAGGTACTGGCGGCTTGCGCTTGAAGGCACGGTCATAGCCCCGTTTATCTATATAGCGGCATGGGGATTAAGGACAGAGCTCGATTACGCTAGCGCGTCATTCGACCCGAACGAGCAGGAGGTCAAGGCCGTGGTCAATCTGAGCAATGGCGGATATCTCGCCGGCGCTCACGCTAAGTATATCGAAAGGTCCATGACAATAAGGTTCGACGACGCGGACGCTGCGCTTTACGGGAAGGTCAAGGAATGGTGGGAAGGCAGCGGCACAAGGAATTTTTTTGTGGCGTGGGAGAATTCAGGGCACCCTGAGGATGTCTTTCTGATGAGGCCAGAGCCGAGGTTTTCAAACCCGCTCAAATCTGGAGGGGCCGCCAGGGATATCGTGATAGCGCTTACAGGCCGGAAGGAATAAAGAGGAGTCAACATGGCAGACCTGCGTATACAATTCAGCGAAGAGATGGTAGGGACCGGGCATCCTGTAAAGGCTGATACGCTCAACCGTCTTTCCCTTGTCGAGCACAACAACGACGGGACGCACAAGTATAACCTGACTGGTTACAAGGAGCTTGACCTGCGCGAGTTCTTACCTGTTGGTTTTGTAACCAACGGCTCGGTTGATTACTCAACTGAGATACAAGCCTGCATAACCGCGGGCAAGAGGATATTCATTCCTGCCGGGATATGGCTCTGTGAGAACCTGAATGTGCGGGGATATCGCAATATCAGGGGCGCGGGCCGGGCCAATACCATTCTGAAGATACCCGTCAGCTCGACAAACTGGCTCATCAACAGCTCGGACGGGGCAAGCGGCGGTTGGCTCCCGTACTCATCGATAACTGATCTTTCAATAGACGGCAACAACTCCACGACGGCCCTCGGCGGCATCTACGCCGAGTTCATAACCCAGTGGCTCTTTGAGCGGGTTACCATGTATGGCTTTTACAACTCCGCGGCTGTCGGCCTGTGGCTCAACCACGCATATCAGATGGCCATAAGGGACTGCTACATTCGTATGGGCTCTGCCGGAGCCGGAAAGAAGGGCGAAGCCTGCTTCAAATTAGGGGCCACGACCGCAGACCCTGTCCATACAACGCACATCACCTATGACAACTGCCTTGCCCAGTACAGTGGGACGGGTTTTCTGCTGGCGGCCATGGGCAACAGGGGCGACCAGTTCACAATAAGACAGTGTGCGGCTGGCAACCATGATTATGGGATAAGGGTACAGGATTTCTACAGGAGCGTGAGAATTGAAAATACCCTTATAGAAAACACATCAGTTAACGGCGTGAGGGTTACTACCGCAACGCCATACAATATCCACAATATAAGACTCGAAGACCTTACGATGTACGAGAACACCGTTGCTGTTTATACAGACCAGGTGGACGGCCTCAGTATGGATAAGCTCAGGTTCGCAGGTGACGACGCTGGAGGGCATACGGCCTTTTGTATTGTCAATACAAAGCGCGTGGAACTTGGGACTTACAATGTCGAGGACACGGCCTACGATACCATCGTGGCGGCCAGCACCATCGACCCCAGAATGCCGAACCTGGACCTGGACGACGCCACGCCTTCGGTCGCGGTTGGCGGAAAAAGGCAGTCCTTCAAGACTCAATCGGTAAATCCAACGACCATTACTGCGTTTGATGATGGGGTAGCCGGACAGGAGATAACCATACTCTTCGTTGACAGCAACACCACCATCGATTTTACCGGAACGAACCTCAATGGTAATGGCGGTGCGGACTTTGTGGGGGCAATCGGCGATGTGATGACCGGGGTCTTTGACGGGACGGACTGGTACTTCCAGGTCCACGATAATACGCCATGATAAAGCGCAGCGACATGACGCCCGCGAAAAGATCGCAAGGCTGGTCATCAAAAGGAGCGTGATTCGATGGGGATGGTTCTTAGCCGCAGATTCCTGGAAGAACTCGGGAGATGCTCAAATACTTCCAATGTCGTTGTCGAGTTCGAACTGGACAACGGGCCCGTAAGGTTCGGCTTTCATGGAAGGAACGCGCTGCCGCCGACCCTCTTCAGGGCTGATGGGGCTTATTGCGCTGATGGCTACTTGCGCCCGGCAGGGAGCGACGAGCTCCCGTTTGTGATCCCGGCGCTCAAGACAGTCTCTTCGCTTCAGAACAGGATAGATGTGCGCTCAGGTTATACCACGAGAGGGCAGTTTACTGTCGTGATCACCGGAAAGGAAAATTTCACGGCGCTTGTAAGCGACGAGTACCTGAAGAACAGGCGCGTCAAGCGCAAGGACGGTTTCATAGCTCATGGTTTCACCTGGGTCGATTACGCCCCGACATTTACCGGCAAGGTCCTTGACTGGTCCAGAAGAGGCGATGAGCTCACGGTCGTAATTGCCGATGATTTAAAAGAAGCGTCCGCCAGGATCCCGGCTGAAACCGAGTCGAGGACCGCTTTCATAGAATACAGGGCGATGAACCCTGCGGACATCATGGCTGACATCATCGTCTCCAGGCTCGGCGTAGACGCTTCTCTGGTCGACCTCGAGGTCTTTGCCTTGGAAAGGGACAGATGGCTCGGAGCGTGGAAGTTTGACAGGATACTTACGGAACCGCTGGAGGCAAACCAGTTCCTTAACGAACTCCAGGTGGAATCTAATTCCTTCATCGTACATGATGGCGAAAAAATCGGGTTCAAGGTCTTTGCCCCGCCAGTGCCAGGGCAGGCGGTCGATGAATGGACGGACAGGACCTTTTTGAAGGACTCCTTCGCCGTAAAGTCAGGCTACAGGGACGGCTTCTGCAACAGGGTGGTTGTCTACTACGATTACGACGAGTCAGGCGGAGACAGGGAAGGGAACTATGAGTCAGCGGTCATAGCTGCTGACGCCGCCTCCCAGAGCGCTTCCCAGTGGAAAGAGACCTCGACCAGGACAATAAAGAGCAAGTGGATAAGGTCGCATACATTCATGGAAGAGCCGGGTCTGGGCGGGATCAAGGTCTATCACGCGTCAAGGGCGAACGGGGAGGGGACAGGGCAGTTATCGTTCGTCAAGGCCTCCTCATCATTGACATGGACTTCACCTGGAGGGACGGCTGGAGAGTCCGTGAAGCTTACGCGCGACGGTAAATATCAGGTCTTTGACGCCGATAAAAACAGGTTCGTGAGGGTGCTTGTGAGCGTCGCCACTCTTCCGGCTGCAAATGCGGCTTCAACAGTGGAAATAAGCGCGATAGGGGGCGCCAACCATGCCTCAACGCTTGCGGGAAAGCTTCTCAACCGGTACAGAGACCCTGTGGCGACGATGAGCTTCGATGTGGATATAAACTGCATGGCCTCTGCTTCAAGTTTCATGAAGCCCGCGGACTTGAAAGACCTCACAACCGACGAGGCGTGCGGCAAGGGCGCGGCAAGCTGGTTTAGAAACAGGGTCATGCTGACGAGCGTCAGGCCGGATTTCGCTTCAGGCAGGGTCTCGGTGGAGGGCGTCGAGACAAAGATGTCAAGGCGGTACGGCTTCATAGCCCCTGCCGGGCTGCCTGATTACGAGGGCGCTTCATCGGCCCAGAGGGCATACGGGTACCTGGGGAACGCCTCCAACCTCACTGGCGGGGTGGACGGATATCATATCTGGTAAGGAGAGTTTATGGCAGCGCCAACATTTTCATGGAACGCGATTACTTCAGCGCAGACTGATGCGGAAAGCCCGATCGATACGACCCTCATGGAGGGAGTCAGGCAGAACCTGGTACATCTCAAAGAGTGGCTTGGGGACAGTTTCACCCCGGCAGTGGACCACGACCATGACGGCATAAACAGCAAGAGCGTTGTGCTCGCCGATTCCGTAGTTTCGATCGCCAAGCTGAAACTCGCGAGGGGAAGCTTCGGGGCTTCAACAGGCGGCAGCTATTATATCCCGGTGGCCAGATACTCACATCTGCCGAGCCTTAACAAGACAGGGTCCATATATGCCGTCCAGCTGCTCCTCCAGACGCGCCAGCTCCTGTCCACCACGGGCGAGGTCTGGGAAGTGAGCGTACAGGCGCAGCTGGATAACAGCGAATACTTTTGCGTTTACTGGGATTACCACACCAATTAGGAGGCGAAAATATGTATATAGAAGTCCTTCACGATGATGCCGGAAACATAATGGCCTGCTACTGCGCGGATACGCTCCCTGCCGGGCAGGCTGAGGCGATGCTCACATTCACCGGCATACCGCAGGGGTTGACGCACGCGAGGCTCAATATTGACACGCTTACGGCAGTGGAGATTGAAAGCGGGAGCGGTCCGAGGGCCGTCATAGACCCTGTTACCGGCCAGCTCAGAGTCGAGGAGACGGACAGGACCAGATTCGTAATGGATAATTTCGAAGTGGACCTTGCCTCTGTTGTCGCCCAGTGGGGCGTGAGTTTTAAAGGCATAAGGAGAAAGGCGTAGGCTATGCCGGAGGTCAAAGAGACGGAACGGGTCGCGGAGCTTATTGCCGAGAAGCTGGCAGCGAGGTTAGGCGCGTGCGCCTTTTCTCCAGCTGAGCAGGAGGCGGTAAAGGACCTCCTGAGGACCAAGAGAAACGCCGTGAGGACTTTCCTGTGGATATGCGGGGCGGTGATGCTCTGGGTCTTGAAGGACGCTTATGTTTATCTGGCCAGCCATCTGGCGCTCAAATAGGAGGGATGTGCGTTGAAGCTTTCGGAAATGCAGAGAAGGTTCCCTTTGATGGTGGCTGAGCGTATAAGGCAGGCGTACGCCGGCGGCTATGAGCTGAGCTTCGGCGAAGCATTCAGGACAGAAGAGCAGCAGAAGCTCTATGTGCGCTCCGGCAAGAGCCGCACCATGAACTCTCCTCACATGGACAGGCTCGCGGTGGACTTCAACCTGTTTAAAGACGGCAAATATCTGACCGACGGGAGCCTGTACAGGCCCCTTGGCGAAAAATGGGAAGCCCTTGGCGGCAGGTGGGGCGGCAGGTTTGGAGTAGAGCCTCAGGATTACGCGACAAAAACAGGCTGGGACGCGAACCATTTCGAATACAGGGAGTGATACATGGAGGACAACGCCGTCACGGAAATAAAAAACCTCTCGGAAAACGCGAGGCGACATCTCCAGCATAAGCTCCGCGGTGGGCTCCAGTCCGTTATCTCCTGTATTGAGGAAGGAGCCCTTGAGGACGCTTCAAACCGCGTTCTTGATATCTCAGACGAACTGAGGAATATGGGGCTTTGAGGTGACTATGGGAACTCCGATAATAACCGACATACTGGATAGCACGGTAGGCAAGGTAGTGGACAGGCTTACCGACAGGTTCCTTCCGACTTCGCTTGGTGAAAAGGAAAGGGAGGAGCTCAAGCTCGAGGCCCGGCGTATCGCAAGCGAGGAGTACAAGGCAGCATCAGTTGATTCACAGAGCGCCCGCGCCCTCGCGGAAAAAGAGGCCTGGCCCCAGGCTCCTTCCTGGACCAGGGTCCTGACCGTCACCCATAGGCCGATATGGTCTTACGCCGCGCTCTCCCTGTTTGTCTGGACTGTACTGGCTCCTTATCTGGGTTTCGGGGAGTTCTCGCTCTCTGAAGTACATAGCGAGATCATGAAGACAGTCATAATCTTTTATTTCGGCGGCAGGTCCCTTGAAAAAACCGCTGAGACGGTCTGGAAAAGGGCTGGCAAGCCGTAACTCCTCAAAAAACAACTTTCCTGTTTGACACCCCCCGGCAGCCTGCCTATAATATGTATGATAGCGAGGTAGTGATGCCGGGGCTTGGAAAGTCTCTTGTAATCATCGGCATAATCATAATTGTAATCGGCCTTTTCGCCGCATACGGCCCGAAAATACCGTATCTTGGCAAACTCCCTGGAGATATCCACATAAAAAGGGATAACTTCGTCTTCTATTTTCCGCTCGCCACATCCATAATAATCAGCGTTATTTTGAGCCTGATACTCTATTTTTTTACAAGGCGCTAGTGTTGTAAAAAAGAGAATCCAGCGGCTGAAGTTGCAATAATAACACACTCTCAAGATGCCTTTGATAATCAAGTGTCTGAATTAAATGGGGATTTATTAATGGCACATTTATTGCTTTATAATGCAGACATGAAGATGCAACACACCTTGAAAGACGAAATAGAGTTCTCAGGGATAGGCCTTCACACCGGCCACCCCGTAAATGTCAGGATAACGCCGTCGGGACCCGACACCGGGATCAGGTTTTACAGGAAAGACCTGCCCGGGAGCCCCTGCATAAAGGCTGTCTCAGCCAATGTCATCTCCACCAGCTACGCGACCACCATAGGCGTCAAGGGCGCGTCCGTCTCCACAATCGAGCATCTCATGGCCGCCTTCTACGGCATGGGCGTGGATAACGCCATCGTCGAGATCGACGGCCCCGAAGTGCCTATCATGGACGGCAGCGCCGTTGACTTCATAGGCATGATAGAGTCTTCAGGCCTCATGGCTCTTCCGGCCTTGAGGCAGTATCTTGTCATAAAGAAACCGATAAGGGTTTCAGAGGACGACAAATACATCTTCCTTCTTCCCCCTGACGACATGGAGTTCACGATAGACTACTCCATAGATTTCGCGCATCCGTTCCTCAACAAGCAGTCCTTCTCGAGGCTCTTTTCGCAGGATGTCTTCAGAAAGGAGCTGGGAAGCGCCAGGACATTCGGCTTTCTGAAAGATGTCGAAACCCTGAGGGCCAACGGGCTTGCCAGGGGCGGCTCTCTTGAAAACGCGATAGTAATAAGCGACACGGAGATATTGAACGAGGGCGGCCTCAGGTACCCTGACGAGTTCGTAAGGCATAAGGTGCTTGACATGATGGGCGATATTGCCCTCGTGGGCGCGCCTGTAATAGGCCAGCTCATCGCGTACAGGTCGGGCCATTCGCTCAACCATAAGCTTGCGCAAAAGGTGCTCGACAAGCCGGGCAGGTGGGAGCTTACGGATTCCCTGTCGGACAAGGATGTCATGTCTTCGATGCCCGCGCTCCTCGAGAAGCTCGCCACGATTTAGGCCAGCCAATCCATTATCGACAAAGCCCCCTTAGAGGGGCTTTTTTTTTAGCCTGAAAACGCGGACGCCTGTGCCGCTGATTGCAAAAACGCCTGATTTATGTTAATGTTTTTTATGTGCGTTAATTTAAAATAAGCCCTTTTTACGAGACCCCTCCAGTCAGAGGGGTTTTCCTATTAAAGCAAACAGGTCAGGTTAAAAAGGAAAATACAATACCTTGCCAAGCCCATCGGAAAAGAACGGGACAATAAAAAAGCAGGTCTCTCTCGCTGACAATGACCTCGCCGTGCGTCTTTTCGGCGACAGGGGAGATAACCTCAAGAAGGTCGAAAAAAAGCTCGGGGTGGAGATCAATACCCGTGGCTCCCTTGTGATCATAACAGGCGCCCCTGATAAAGCCGAGCTTGCCGAAAGGCTCGTCCTCGACCTCTATGATCTCCTCGCAAAAGGCTACTCCATGTCCCCCCATGATCTGGACTACGCCGTGAGGATGGCCCTGGCTGGCAGGCAGATGAAGCTTTCAGATGTCTTCATGGACACGGTATTCGTCTCTTACAGGAAAAAAGTCATCGCGCCAAAGAGCGTGACGCAGAAAAGGTATGTTGACGCGATACGGAGGAACGACATAGTATTCGGCATAGGTCCCGCCGGAACCGGCAAGACCTACCTTGCCATGGCCATGGCCGTTGCCGCCCTCACCAGCAAGGAAGTCGACAGGATAATACTTACGAGGCCCGCGGTAGAAGCAGGCGAGAAGCTCGGGTATCTGCCCGGCGACCTGGCGGCCAAGGTCGACCCGTATCTGAGGCCCCTGTATGACGCGCTGCATGACATGATAGATTTTGAAAAGGCCCAGAAACTTCTGGAACGAGGCACCATCGAGGTCGCGCCCCTGGCGTTCATGAGGGGCAGGACCCTGAACGACTCGTTCATCATCCTCGACGAAGCGCAGAACACGACGATAGAGCAGATGAAGATGTTTCTCACGAGGCTGGGTTTCGGCTCCAAGGCCGTCATCACCGGAGACATAACGCAGATAGACCTGCCGCTTGCCAAGCCCTCGGGCCTTGTGGAAGCTCAAAAGATACTCGAGAATGTCGAAGGCATAGAGTTTGTAACTTTTTCCGAGACAGATGTTGTCAGGCACCCTCTCGTCCAGAAGGTCGTAATGGCCTTCGAGAAGATGGAACAAAAGAGGAAGAGCGCCCTGCCGGAGGAGCCCTGAGAAGATGCAAGGCCAGGATGGGAGGCCCTCTCAAAAAGGGAAGGAAGCGGGCGGGGCCGTAAGGAACCTTGGAATACTGGTGCTTGCCAGCCTTCTGGCAACGCTGCTTTTTTTTCCACACCTTGCGTTTACCGGCTACACCTACAGCCCCGGAGATGTCGCCACGGTTGACGTGAAATCACCTGTAAGGGCACATGACGCCGGTATCTCCGTAATGAAAGGCGAGACAGTCGTCCGGGAAGGGCAGGTCGTCTCGGAGCATGACCTCGCCAAACTCCACCTCATAGAATCGGCTATTCAGGAAGCGCGGGCCGCGGTGCCGGCAACCGGGTTTTTCGTCTTCGTCCTAATTCTACTTTCCGCAGCCTACATACTTGCCTCAAGGAACATTAAGAAGTTCGCGTGTTCGACAAAGGACCTCCTGCTCATGACTTCTGTTTTCGCCGGGGTCCTGCTGCTTTTGAGGCTTTCAGATACGGCCGCCCTGGTTTTGAAGGAGCTGATGCCTGGACCCACGGCAGCGTACAGGTTTATAGTCCCGGTCGCCGTCGGGCCCATGCTCGTCCGGCTTCTTCTCAACACTGAAACCGCGCTGGTATTCGCTGCAGTCACTTCGATAGTCGCCGGATACTTCATAGGCGGCGGCGTTGAGATGGCCGCATACTCCTTTATCGGGGGCATGGTCGCGGCAGCCGGGGTGAAGCACTGCACCCGCAGGTCTATAGTCATAAAGGCCGGCATATTCCTCGGCCTGGCCAACGGCGCGGCCCTCATTTGCATATCCGCGATAAAGGGCGGCATCGCCGAGCCGTTTCCGCTTCTCATGACAGGGTTTCTTAACGGCATTTTCACGGCTATCCTTGCCATAGGAATAGCCCCTGTCCTTGAGTCGATTTTCCAGTACACGACAGACATAAAGCTCCTCGAGCTGTCCAGGATGGACCACCAGCTCTTGAAGGAGCTTGCCATCAAAGCCCCCGGCACATACCATCATTCGCTCATAATAGGTACTTTGGCCGAGGCCGCCGCCGAATCGATAAGCGCGAACCCGCTTCTGGCGCGCGTGGGCGCGTACTACCATGACATAGGCAAGATGAAGATGCCCCAGTACTTCGTGGAGAACTCCACTGAGGACAGGCACGGCAAGCTCACGGCTTCCATGAGCGCCCTTGTGCTGGCGAGCCATGTTAAAGAAGGAGTCGAGCTGGCGAAAAAGCACAGGCTCGGCGCGGAGATAACCGACATCATAAGCCAGCACCACGGCACAGCCCTCATCGCTTTTTTCTATCAGAAGGCCAGGGCTGAGGAGCGTGAGGCTGAAGTGCCTGAAGGGGACTTCCGTTATCCGGGCCCCAAGCCGCAGACAAAAGAGGCTGGTATAGTAATGCTTGCCGACGCCATAGAGGCCGCCAGCAAAACCCTGTCCGACCCTTCGCCGGACAGGATACAGTGGCTTACCCAGAAGATAGTTAACAAGATATTCTCGGACGGGCAGCTTGACGACTGCGAGCTGACCTTGAAGGACCTCCACGCCATAACAAGGAGCTTCAACAAGGTGTTCGAGGGCATGTATCACCAGCGGGTGGACTATCCCGAACCCGTCGATATACTGAAGGAGAAGGAGCTTGAAGGTACTGGTTCAGGGAAAAGGCCGGACGAAGATAAAAAAAATGGCAGAGACCGCATTAAAAGGCTTGGGGTTTGACGACCGCGAGCTGAGCGTGCTTTTGACCGGCAACGCCGAAGTAAGGGAGCTGAACCGGGAGTACAGGGGGAAGGACAAACCGACCGATGTTTTGAGCTTCCCGATGGGAGATGCTTATCTGCTGGGTGATATAGTGATATCGACTGAAAAAGCCGCTTCGCAGGCAATCGAGTTCGGCGTTTCGTTTGACGAGGAGATGGCAAGGCTCCTTGTACACGGCCTGCTGCACCTTGCGGGCTACGACCATGTGAAGGGCGGCCGCCAGGCGAGGAAGATGAAGGACAAGGAAGAGGAACTGATGGGATTGCTGCGCGCCGGGAGGCTTATCTGACCTGATGGAAACAAAGGCGCCTTTTGAATTCAAAAAATACCTTAAAAAGAGTTTTGAGATACTGCAACTCAAGGGCGCGGCGGCCGAAGAGGTCGCTTCTGACGAGCGCGCCCTAAAGCCCGGCATACTGATACTTGCCATAGGCGGGCTGGCCGTGGCCATAGGGGCTGTTTTTCAAGGCCAGGTCTCGGCTCCCGCCGAGGCGGCCTTTCTGTTGCTTTTCGCCCCGGCCCTCAATGTCCTGATGTTCTCTATTTTCATAGCCATGTTCCACGGTTTCGCCAGGCTCCTGGGCGGAAAGGCGACATTCCAGGAGTATTACAGGGCAACTTCTCTCGGGTGGATAATCTCATGGGCCCAGGCCGTGCCCGCGCTCGGCGCGGTATTGAGCCTGTGGTCCATCCCGGTCAATGTGCTCATATTGAAGAGGGTGCATAAACTCAGAATGCTGGAAGCCGCGGCAGTAATGGCCCTCATGATGAGCGTCGCGATGGGAATACTTTATTTAATGGGCATGATAGGCTAAAATGGAAGAATGGACACGGGAGAGATAAAAAAGCCTAAAAACTGGTTCGAGAGCCTGAACTTCGCGATTGAGGGCGTCATTTACGCCTTCAAGACGCAGAGGCATGTCAGATACCATTACATCATAGCCGCCGGGGCGCTCTTCCTTAGCCTGTTTCTCGAACTCCCCGTAATAGAGTTCGTGCTTTTCGCGATGGCAGTCATCATCCTGCTTTTCGCCGAGATGATGAACACCGCCATCGAGGAGACGGTCAACCTCGTCGAGGACAAGCACCACATGATAGCGAAGAACGCGAAGGATGTCTCGGCAGGCGCTGTGCTCATAGCGTCTATCGGGGTGGCCATAATGTCTTACATGATATTCACGAAGTACATCTACGAGCCGATGGGGCTTATCCTGCGCGACGCGAGGGCTTTCTCCGGCCATATAGCGGTCATCTCGCTCCTGCTGGTCCTTATCGCGGTCGTCACATTGAAGGCCCTTGCGGGAAAGGGCAGGCCGCTGCACGGGGGCATGCCCAGCGGACACTCTGCCGTAGCCTTTTCGCTTGCCACAAGCATAAGTCTAATTTCCCTTGACCCGTTCGTGGTCATACTGTCGGCGGTCATGGCTGTCATGGTCAGCCACTCGAGGCTCGTTGGCGGGATACACACCAGGGTCGAGGTCTTTCTCGGCGGGCTCCTGGGGCTTGGGCTTACGCTCCTCCTTTTCCGCGTCTTTTTCCTTACACTTAAATGATAAAGATACTGGCTTTTTCCATATTGTCGGGAATAGCGCTCGTTTTTGCCTTCCCGCCCTTCTCGCTCGGATTCCTGGCGTGGGCCGCGCTCGTGCCCCTGTTTCTTGTGCTGGAGACACGGACATGGAAGGGAGGCTTTTCCGCCGGTTTTCTGGCGGGGTTCGCCTTCAACCTCGGGGCCGTTTACTGGGTAGTGCACTCCATGTACAACTACGGCGGCGTACCGGTCGCGGCCGCTATCGTAGTGATGCTCGTCCTCGTCCTGTATATGGCCCTGTACTGGGGCGTGTTCGGAGTGCTGTACACATTTACTAGGGGGCTTCCGGGGGTTGTCCGGCTTCTTTTGATACCCGCCTTCTGGGTAGCGCTCGAATACGCGAGGGCCCACATTTTAACCGGTTTCCCCTGGGTGCTCGTCGGCTACACGCAAGCGCCTTATCCGGCGCTCATACAGGTCGCTGACACCACGGGCGTATGGGGAGTGTCTTTCGCGGTTGTGGCTTTTAACGCAAGCCTTGCGTTCCTTGCGGCAGGCATGCTGTTCAAGGACAGGGACGAGAAGGCCCCTGTGCTGCCAGTCGTTGTAGCTTCAGCCCTTGTCGTGTCGATGGCCGCCTACGGGGCCGTGAGGATGAAGATGGTCGACGGTGAGTTGCCCCAATGGCGCACCCTGAGGGTCGCCCTGGCCCAGGGCTCTATCGACCAGGGGGTCAAATGGGACGGCAGGTACCAGCAGGAGACCATCAACATATACAGGAAGCTCACTGAAGATGCTTCGAACAGGCAAGCAAGGCTCGTAATATGGCCCGAGACTGCCATACCTTATTATTACGACGCTGAAGAGATAAAAGATGGGCAGATAGGCGCTCTCGCGCGGTCGGCCTCCACTTACATATTGACCGGAAGCCCCTCATATAATTATAATCCACAGTCTAATAAAGTGACCTACTTCAACAGCGCCTTTCTCATTGACCCGAAAGGCGAGACCATCGGGAGGTATGACAAGTACCACCTCGTGCCCTTCGGAGAGTATCTGCCGCTCCGTGGCATACTCCCGTTTGAGAAGCTGACCGCAGGGATAGGGGACTTCACCGAAGGGCAGGGTCCGGTGCCGATAACTTTCGGGGAGGCCAGCATAGGGACCCTGGTGTGCTTTGAATCCATCTTCCCGGAGATAGCCCGGGGACATGTTAAAAACGGCGCAACCCTGCTGGCCACAATTACGAACGACGCGTGGTTCGGCCGCACTTCGGCCCCGTCACAGCATTTTCAGATGGCCATATTCAGGGCCGTTGAGAATAAGTCTTTCCTCGTACGCTCAGCCAATACCGGGGTAAGCGGGATAATCGACCCTGTCGGCAGGGTGAGGAACGCGACAGGCCTTTACGAGCGCACGGCAATAGTAGACGATGTCGGGCTCAGGCAGGGGCCGCTTACTTTTTACACTATTTACGGCGATGTCTTTGCCTGGGGCTGCTCAATCATATCCGCCGCCTTTTTGGCTTTGAGAAAAAGGCGTGTGGGCTGAAATAGAAATTGTCATTCTGAGCGGAGCGAAGAATCTGCTTTTTTAATATTCTGCCGCAATCAGTTGAAAAAGAAATAAGAAGCGCACGGAGGAATTTTTACGATGTTCGAGGAAACAAAAGAGAACCTTCAGACCGTAAAGACCAAATTCCAGGATTTACGGAGCTATCTTTGACCAGGCTACAAAGGTCGACGAACTGAACGAATTAGAGGCGAGGCTTTCAGAGCCGACGCTCTGGAACAACCCGGAAGAAGCCCAGAAGCTCACGAAAAGAAAATCCGAGCTGACTTTCGGAATCGACGCCCTGGGCAGGATAGGCTCTCTCGTTGAAGACGCAGAGGTGCTCATAGAGCTTGCCGAAGAGGCTCATGATGCCTCAGTGGCAAAAGAGGCTGAGGAGAAGCTCAATGAGGCCAGTGAAGCGATAAGGAAAGCCGAAGTAAGAAGGATGCTCTCCGGCGAGCACGACCGCTTGAACGCCATAGTCTCCATCCACCCGGGCGCGGGCGGCACCGAGGCCCAGGACTGGGCTGACATACTCATGAGGATGTACCTTCGCTGGGTCGAGCTGAAGGGTTTCAAGGCCGAGGTAGTGGACTTTCTGCCCGGAGACGAGGCCGGGGTCAAGAGCGTTACCTTCACGGTCACTGGCGAGTACGCCTACGGGTACCTGAAGGCTGAGGTCGGAGTCCACAGGCTTGTGAGGATATCTCCTTTCGACTCCAACAAGAGGAGGCACACCTCATTCGCGTCCGTCTTCGTCTACCCTGAAATAGAGGACGACATAGAGGTAGAGATAAACGAGGCTGACCTCAGGGTCGATACCTACCGTTCAAGCGGCGCGGGCGGCCAGCATGTGAACAAGACCGATTCCGCCGTCAGGCTAACGCACATGCCCACCGGCATTGTGGTCGCCTGCCAGAACGAGAGGAGCCAGCACAAGAACAAGGCCACGGCAATGAAGCTCCTGCGGGCCAGGATCTACGAGCTCAAGCTCGAAGAGCAGGAAGCCAAGATGCAGGAGTTCAGCAAGGACAAACGCGACATAGCCTGGGGCAGCCAGATAAGGTCTTATGTCATGCAGCCGTACAGGCTCATAAAAGACCACCGGACTGGTTTTGAGACCGGCAACATAGACCCGGTGCTCGACGGTGCGCTCGATGGCTTCATAGAGGCTTATCTGCAGATGCGTTCGGGTGGGGGCAAGGCCAAAGAAGCTTAAGCGGGCACGCGCTGAAAAAGCTATGAAGAGTACGCCTCATTCCTCGCTCTCTTCGCAGCCCAGCAGCGGCACTTTTTGAGCGGCCTTTTGCCGTTGGGAGCTTCAAGCGCCCATCTGTTTTTGCAGTATACTGGCACTTTTTTTAAGCGGCCTTAATTGAGATGAACTATTTCAGTTGCCTGCCTGGTTTTCCGTACCGAAAAGCGACATCTCTCTGGCTGGGGCAGGAGATTTACCTCCGGATAATGAAAGACTTTTTCTTGCCTTCCAGCTAAAAAAGCCTTGACATTGGTTGGCTAGTGATTTATATATTTAAATTCAGTTTCCGCCAGACTTTTCGTTGGTGGGGTCTGCCGTTTTTCTATTTTGAGGGTTTTCCCAGGTATTTCGCTGGCGTAGCTCAACGGTAGAGCAGCT
>MGPK01000029.1 GCA_001795535.1 Deltaproteobacteria bacterium GWA2_54_12 | reverse complement strand
ACAAACCCCGAAGGGTCTTATTTTCGTTCATGTTCCGGCCTTTCCGCTATCCGTTTCTCAAGGAAGACGGCTGGCCGCGGTTTTTACAGCGTTATGTACTTGAGGAGCGTTTCAATCTTTCCGGTTTCGACTACGCGGGAAAGCTCCTCGAATACCGCGACAGCGTCCTTTACCTTGTAGTCCCTTCCGCCCAGGCCGTAGGTCCTGCCGAATATCTTGGGGCGGGTATCAAGGTCGTACAGGGCAGAACGAACTTCGTTAAACAGCGGGCCGCCGAAGGCGTTCATCGAATCGACCCTGTCGAGCACCGCGACCGCCTTCACATTCTTCAACGCTGCGGCTATCTCCTGCCAGGGGAAAGGCCTGAAGAGCCTGGGCCTCAGGAGGCCGACCTTCTTGCCCTGCTTACGGAGCTCGTCAATGGCGACCTTCGTGGTGCCGGCCGCGGAGTTCAGGATGACGATAGCGGTATCCGCGTCTTCCAACCTGTAGGTCTCGAACAGACCGTACTCCCTGCCGAACCTCTTGCTGAAGTCCTTCATCACTTCAACCGCTGCGTCCTTGGCCCTCATCATGGCCTGGGATTGCTGATACTTGAAGTCGATATAGGCATCCGGAAGCGTCATCGCGCCGTAAGTCACCGGGTTGTCAGTGTCGAGCATGGGATTTTCGGCCCTGTAGGCGCCTACGAAATCCTGTATCTCCTGGTCTTCCAGAAGGCTTATGTTCTCTATGGCATGGCTCGTGATGAAGCCGTCGAAGCAGACCATCGCCGGAAGGCGCACCTTGGCGTGCTCGGCTATCCTCACGGCCATGAAAGTGTTGTCGTAGGCTTCCTGCACGGTCTCGGCGTAAAGCTGTATCCAGCCGGAATCGCGCGCGCCCATCGAATCAGAGTGGTCGCAATGGATGTTGATAGGTGCTGAAAGCGCCCTGTTTACGTCGGCCAGCACGATAGGCAGCCTCATGCCCGAAGCTATGTAGAGCATCTCCCACATGAGGGCAAGGCCCTGGGACGAGGTCGCGGTCATGACCCTCGCGCCAGCGGCGGAAGCTCCTATGCAGGCGCTCATCGCGGAGTGCTCGCTCTCGACTGTTATAAGTTCGGTCGTGACTTCGCCGTCGGCGACATAGCTGGAGAAGTCCTCGACTATCGCTGTCGAAGGGGTTATGGGATAGGCCGGGAAGACATCCGGGTTTACCTGCTTCATCGCGTACGCGACGGCTGCGTTGCCCGTGAGCCCTACCTGGCCCTTTGTCGCTGTTATAGCCATATTATTCAGCCTCCTCTACCATCTTTATGGCCTTGACCTTGTCAGGACATTCCACGGCGCAGATGCCGCAGCCCTTGCAATGGTCGAGGTCGAAGCCCATCATCTTGCCGTCTTCGGCGATTACCGCCGAGTCAGGGCACATGACCCAGCAGATGAGACAGTTAGTGCATTTGTCCTTGTTGACCACCGGACGGAGCTTTCTCCAGCCGCCGGTCGAGTACTCGTGAGCGGTGCCGCCTTTTGGTATTACCCCTCCAATGGGGAATTCCTTCTTTTCCATTATATACTCCGTCCTTTCGGTCTGATTCGTTTGTTATTCGCCTTTGACTTCGCCGAAGCCCCTGTTCATGGCGGCCACGTTGCCTTCCAGGACCTTCTCGCTGAACTTCTTGGCATAGCCTTCCCTGAAGTTGTCGATGAGGGCGTCCAGGGTTATGAACTCGGTCGCCTTCGCGAGAGCTCCGAGCAGCGGGGTGTTCGGCATTACCCTGCCTATGGTCTCGAGCGAAATGTTCACCGCGTCAAGCGTGAAGACCTTGACGCCGCTCCTGCCTTCAAGCCCGAGTTCCTTCCTCATGTCCTTCGGGCTCTTGGGAGTGTTCACTATGAAGACCGCGTTCTCCGGGGTGCCTTCGGTAACATTGACAACGGTGATGAGCGTAGGGTCGGCTATGAGCACATACCTGGGGTCCGACACCGCGCAATGGAGCCTTATGGGCTCTGAGGATATCCTGTTGAAAGCCCTTACAGGCGCGCCCATCCTCTCAGGGCCGAACTCAGGAAAGGCCTGAACAAACTTGCCTGACCTCAAGGCCGCTTCTCCCAGGACCTTTGCCGCCGTGACAATGCCCTGCTGCGCCCTGCCGTGCCATCTTACTTCTATATAGTTCTCCATGTCATTCCCTCTGGGTTTATTTTCTGTTTCAGGTCGCTGAAAACCCATAGCGAGCGATCTCAAGCGAGCGAATAGGAAATCGAAACTTTCCTCTGGTTTCGAAGCTCCCTGCGGCTTGCCGCTGGGAGCTTCAAAAAACCCCATCTGCCATGTCGTCAGCGTCGCTCGTCATTGCGGCGTACAAAAAGTACGCCTCATGACTCGCTCCTCGACTCCTCGCATCTGGAACTTTTTGAGCAACCTATCTCTCAGCAGGCTTAATCACCCTGCCATGTTCAGGGAGCGACCCTAAACTTCCCTTCTTCCGTCGAGCGCCCTGCCAAGGGTCGCGCCGTCCATGAACTCGACATAGCTCCCGACAGGTATGCCGGAAGCAAGCCTCGTTATCTTCACGCCTGAGGGCTTCAAGAGCCTGGAGATGTAGGCCGCCGTGGCCTCACCCTCGGCGTCGAAGCCGGTGGCGAGTATCAATTCCCTCACGCTCCCGGACTCCACCCTCCTGACAAGCTCTTTCATGCGCAGGTCGTCAGGGCCTACGCCCTTCAAGGGCGCGAGATTGCCGTGAAGTATGTGATAAGTCCCTCTGTATCCGCCCATCGACTCGAGGGCGGTCATGTCCTTGTAATCGGAGACCACGCAGACCATATCAGCGTCCCTTCCCGCGTCATTGCATATCCTGCACGGGTCCGTGTCCGAAAAGGTCATGCATACCGAACAGAGAGAGACCTTTTCCTTGACAGTAGCTATCGCGTCGGCAAGCGTCGCGACATAATCCCTGTCGGCATTTAATACGAAAAGCGCAAGCCTTGTGGCCGACTTCTCGCCTATGCCCGGGAGCCTCGATATGGCCTTTATTAAGTTATTTATAGGCTCCGCGTACTGCATCTTTAATCCATTTCATAATCCGGCAAAGCCGGGGGTTTTAAAAACATAATATGGCCCTTGCGGGCCGGTAAACGGCTGACTGGTTTTTTCAGGGATCAGAACAGGCCGCTTGGAAGGCCGAGTCCGGCGGTAAGCTTTGACATCTCTTCCTGAACCATCTGTTTGCTTCTTCTGATGCCCTCGTTCACAGCGGCCACGACAAGGTCCTGGAGCATATCGACATCCTTCGGGTCCGCGACAGCCGGGTCTATCTTGATGGATACGAGCTCCTGGCCGCCGTTCACCGTTGCCGTTACCATGCCGCCGCCGCTTGAGGCCTCTATTGTCTTGGAGGCAAGCTGTTTTTGCATCTCGCCCATCTTTTCCTGCATCTTCTGGGCCTGCCTCATGAGATTGCCAAGGTTCTTAGACATTAGTCCTCCTCCGGTCCTCTATGATCCTCCCGCCGAGGATGCGAAGCGCATCCATCAGGACTGGGTCTTGTTCCTTCTGTTTGGGAGCCCCTGTCTGGGCCGCCCCATTTCCGTTTATCCTCGCGGTAACAGGCCTGCCGTAAAAATCCCTGAGACACGCGTCAAGCGCGGCCCTCAAGACCGTGAGCTTCGCTCCGGCCCGAGCGGCAACCGTGATATTCACTACCGCCTCTTCAACCTCGAATGTCGCGCCCTTCAAAAGCTCAAAAAGTTCTTTATTCCTTTTGCCGACAAACTCTAAAAGCCCGTTATCCGGGCCTGTTTTCGCTGGTTGTGCTTCTTTTACAGCCTCGACCTCGACAGCTTCGGCCTGAACTTCCATGGCCGCTGGCGCTGGCGCGGCTTTCTGGCTCACGGCTGGCTCGGCGTCCCTCTTCCAAGGAACCGCTGAAGGCCTGACATTTGCCGAAGGAGCCTGGGCCTGAGTTGCCGGGGCCTTGACATTGGTCTGACCGCCTGTGCCAGTGCCAGAACCAGCCTTCGAAGCAAGCCCTTCAAGCCTTGCGACAAGCTCGCCAAGAGGCTCCAGCTCGTCAAAATGGGCTGCTTTCAAAAGGGTCATCTCGAAGGCATACCTCGGATGAGCCGACCTTGATACATCCTCGTAGCCTTTGGAAATGATGCTGAAAAGCATGTGGAGCCTTTCGGCCCCAACTCGTGAACTTATCTCCGAGAGCCGCTCAAGCTCGCTGTCAGGAAGGTCTAAAAGGGAAGCGTCCCCGGTCACCTTCATAACAGCCAGATCCCTTAAATGCTCAAGCAGGTCGCTTGTGGCCCTCTTTAAATCATACCCAAATTCATATATCTTTTCAACAATATTCAGGCATGCCTTGGGGTCTTTCCCGACTACCGCTTCCGATATTTCGAAGAGTATCGAACGGTCCATCAGGCCCAGCGCTTCAGCCACATGAGAGGCCTTCAAGTCCCCGCCAGCGAAGGCCAGGACCTGCTCTAAGAGGCTCTGCGAATCACGCAGGCTCCCGTCCGCTTCCCTTGCCAGCACAAAGAGAGCCTGGTCCTCGAACGGTATGCCTTCTTTCGTGACTATCTTCTTTAAATGGGTTTGGATGTCCCTGAATGGGATGCGCTTGAAATCGAACCGCTGGCACCTGGACAAAATCGTAGCGGGTATCTTGTGGACTTCTGTCGTGGCGAATATGAATATGGCGTGCGGGGGCGGCTCTTCCAGGGTCTTCAAAAGGGCGTTAAAGGCGGCCGTGGAAAGCATGTGGACTTCGTCAATTATGTAGACTTTGTACTTGCCCTGAGAGGGGACATACCTTACGGACTCGGATATCTCCCTGACATTGTCGACGCTGTTGTTGGACGCGCCGTCTATCTCGAAGACATCTACGGAAGAGCCTGTGGTTATGCCCTTGCAGGACTCGCATGAGCCGCAGGGCGTGATGGTGGGTCCATTTACGCAGTTAAGGCATTTGGCGAGTATTCTTGCGGCAGTGGTCTTGCCTACGCCCCTGGGGCCTGAAAAAAGGTACGCGTGGGCAATCCTGCCTGAGGCGATCGCGTTCCTGAGCGTCCGGGTGATATG
>MGPK01000028.1 GCA_001795535.1 Deltaproteobacteria bacterium GWA2_54_12 | reverse complement strand
TCAGGATATCGAGAAAGACTTCATAAGGACTGACATGCCGGTTTTCCATCCGGGTGACACCCTTCATGTAAGAGTGAAGATAAAGGAAGGCGAAAAAGAGAGGGTACAGCCTTTCGAGGGCACCGTCATCAAGATGCGCGGCAGCGGAGTGCGCGCCACTTTCACGCTGAGGAAGGTCACTTCCGGCGTAGGCGTCGAGAGGATATTCCCTTTGAACTCCCCGGCGCTCGAGTCCATAAAGGTGCTCACAAAGGGCAAGGTAAGAAGGGCGAAGCTCTACTACCTGCGCGAACTCAGGGGCAAGGCCGCAAGGATAAAGGTAAAGAGGTAATTGACAAAGGCCCGGCGAAAAGCCGGGCCTTTTTTTTACCCCCTCTCTGAATGGACATCTACGAAAAGGACGCACATTCGAAAGGCTTTTCCGTTGTAGCAGGCCTTGACGAGGCAGGCCGCGGGCCATTGGCCGGGCCGGTCGTCGCAGCCGCTGTTATCCTTCCATTTCCTCCCCCAATCGACGCGGGTTTCAGGGACTCAAAGGCCCTCTCGCCCAAATCAAGAGATAAGCTCGTGAAAGATGTGTTCAGGGTTGCCCGCGCGGTCGGCGTCGGGTTAGTCTGGCCTGAGGAGATAGACCGGATAAATATCCACAGGGCGTCTCTGCGCGCGATGGAGCGGGCTGTGGCAAGGCTCGGCGTACAGCCGGACTTCCTGCTTGTAGATGGGACCTTCCCCATTAATTCGGATATAGAGCAGAGGCCCATCATCTCAGGGGACGCTTTAAGCGTCTCCATTGCTGCTGCCTCTATCGTGGCCAAGACGACGAGGGACAGTATAATGTTTGCCTACCACCACAGCTTCCCGGAGTACAACTTCCCCTCGAACAAGGGTTACGGCACCCGTGACCACATGGACGCCATAGACGAGCACGGCCCGGCTCCCATGCACAGGAAGACTTTCAGGGGCGTAATGAAAGACCTGTTTTCAGGCCTCAAGGGGCGCTCTGATGGATAGGGCGGCCATTGGAAAGCGCGGCGAGATTGAAGCCGCGCGGTTCCTCGAATCGAGAGGCTATAAGGTACTTGAGAGGAACTACAGGAGCAGGTACGGGGAAATAGACCTGGTGGCCAGGGACGGGCATACTGTCGTGTTCATCGAGGTTAAGACAAGGGGCTCTGACCGTTTTGGGACGCCTTTGTCCAGCGTGGACGCGAAAAAACAGAAGAAGATTCTCCTGACCTCGCAGTTTTATATAGAGAGCAACAGGCTTTTTGATTCTGATCTCAGGTTTGATGTCGTAGGCATTCAGATAAACGGCGGAAAGCTCGCCTTCGAGCTCGTGAAAAATGCCTTCGAGGCAACCGAAGGATAGAAGTTACCTGAACAGTATCCCTTCCTTGTCGTTGCCAGGGGCTGCGGGCGGCTCGTCATGCGGCGATAGGTCTAACGACGGCACGGGTCTTGGCTCTTTTTTCTCGGCTGATTCAGCAACAAGAGAGACCCTTAAGCCGTCGAGCATACCGGATTTCAGTTTTTCGAGACGCGCCGTTATCTCCTCAATATCTTCCCTTTTGCCTTTTAAACTCCTGACCGACTCCACGACGCTTTCCGTATAAGAGCTGACCACGCCGTAGACCTTTGTTGACCTGTCCTTGCCGGGGATTTCAGTCAGGCGTATCCGCTTCAAGGTCTCAGTTGTTTTGTTTTTTTCGGCTGAGGGCAGAGGCTCAAAGCCCCGGCTTTCGATTAATATGTTTGCTTCCCTGCTGAAATCCTCTACAATGTTTAATGCCGTGCCGATGCTCTCCGTTGACCAGGCACAAAGTGGAAACAGGAGCAGTATCAGCAAGGCAAACGCCGCTTTTTTCATGTAACGAGTATATCATCCGGGGCAATACTGTCAAACATGGCTAAGGAACTGAAAAAGAGTTTTTTCATAATAGACGGCAGCTCGGTCATGTACCGCGCCTTCCATGCCGTCCCCGCGAGCTTCACTACCTCAAAGGGGATGCCGACGAACGCGGTCTACGGGTTCACGCAGACCTTAAGGAAGATACTTAACGATTTCAAGCCTGAATATGTTGCCATAGCCTTCGATGTCAAGGGGCCTTCGTTCAGGCACAAGCTCATGGCCGAATACAAGGCCGAGAGGCCGCCCATGCCCGACCTCCTGAGCGTGCAGGTGCCGTTCATCAAGAAAATGGTCGCCGCGTTCAATATCCCGGCCGTGGAGATGCCTGCTTTCGAGGCCGACGATGTAATAGCCACCCTAGTCAAGAAGTGCGGCGGGGAAGGACTGAAGATCGCCATAATAACCGGCGACAAGGACATGTACCAGCTCGTCGACGAGGACACGGTCATACTCGACTATCTCACGGGCAAAGAGTATCGCCCGCCGGATGTGAAGGAAAAGTACGGGGTCGAGCCCACCCAGATAAGGGACCTTCTGGCCCTTGCCGGGGATTCATCAGACGGTATTCCCGGAGTGCCCGGAATAGGCGTCAAGACGGCTGCCAAGCTGCTTGCCGAGTATGAAAGCCTTGAAGGGATTTATTCGAACATCGAGAATATTACCAAGCCCAAGCTCAAAGAGAGCCTTAAGGTCAGCAGGGACACCGCGTTCCTGTCCCGCGAGCTTGCCACCCTCCACCCGGATGTGCCAGTGGAGTGCGGCCTTGAGGGGCTCAGGTACACCGGCCCGGACTTCCACGAGCTTGAGCGCCTTTTGAACGAGCTCGAGTTCAGGAAGCTCATTAAAGAGATGGTGCCGGAGGCGCCTGGACCTGTAGAGGTCGAGGGCGCGGATTTTCAGGCAGTGCTCGATGAAGAAGCCCTCTCATCGCTTAGCCTTGAGCTTTCAAGCGCGCGGGAAGCCGGGGTAGCGCTCGTGCTCGAAGGCGAGGGGTTCAGCGCGTCTCTCAAGGGGCTCGCAATCGCTCTGAACGAGAACACGGCCAGGCATATCGTGACCATAGGCAACCTTTCCGAAAAGACGGTTATCGACACACTTGCCCCATTCCTTAAAGACGAGACAAAGATAAAGCATACGGACAACTCAAAGGCGCTGTACCTGTGGGCAGGCAAATTTGGGATTGAGGTGCGTGGAGTAGGCCTGGACATCTCCCTGGCTTCCTATCTCATAAACCCCTCAAGGCCTGAGCACACAGTGGGCTTTCTCGGCTATGACCTCCTGGGCATATCTCCTGAAGAGGTGAGGGACGGGGCCGATATCCGCGTTGAGACTGTAGCTGAATGTAAAAAAGCTACCATTATCATGAAGTTAAGGAAGATACTTGAGAAAGAGCTTGAGGAATATGGTCTGTCCGGCCTTTACACGGAGATGGAACTCCCCCTTGCGAAGGTTCTTGCCGGGATGGAAGCTTTCGGCATCAGGGTGGACAGGGATAAGCTCTCAACCCTTTCAAGGGAGATAGAGGTCGAGCTCGTTTCAATGGAGAGCCAGATCTACGCCGCCGCAGGGATGGAGTTCAACATAAACTCGCCCAAGCAGCTCTCAGAGCTGCTTTTCGAGAAGCTGGGCCTGAAGCCCGTGAAAAAGACCAAGACCGGCTATTCCACCGACGAGGAAGTGTTGACGCAGCTTGCCCAGGCACATGATGTGCCAAGGCTCATAATAGGCTTCCGCCAGTTATCGAAGCTCAAATCGACCTATGTAGACGCCATTCTCGCTCTGATTGACCCGTCCACGGGCCGCATACATACTTCGTTCAACCAGACGGTCACGGCAACCGGGCGGCTTTCGAGCTCAAGGCCCAACCTTCAGAACATACCCATAAGGGGAGAAGCGGCAGGGCGCATAAGGGAGGCTTTCGTTGCCGATGCAGGCTTTACCTTCCTTTCCGCCGACTACTCGCAGATAGAGCTCAGGATAATGGCGCACATGTCCGGCGACCCTATTCTCATCGACTCGTTCCAGAAGGACGAGGACATACACGAAAGGACCGCCGCCGAGGTCTTCGGCGTGATGCCCGGGCTTGTGACTTCCGAGATGAGAAGGCGCGCCAAGGCCATTAACTTCGGCATTATCTACGGAATGGGCCCGTGGGGCCTTTCAACCGAGCTCGGAATATCCATGAAAGAGGCATCCGAGTACATAAACAGGTACTTTGACCGTTACAGGCTTGTAAAGGAGTTCATGGACAGCACCGTGGCTGAGGCTGCCGTGCGGGGTTCGACAAGGACGCTTTTCGGCAGGAGGAGGTTCATCCCCGAGCTTAAAAGCCCGGTGGAGTCCACTCAGAGGCTTGGAGCGAGGCTTGCCATAAATACGCCCATACAGGGTTCTGCCGCGGATATGATAAAGGCCGCCATGATAAAGTTATGGGGCAGGCTCGGCGGCATGCGCTCCCGTATGCTCCTTCAGATACACGACGAGCTTATCTTTGAAGCTGCCGTTGAAGAGTTGCAGGAGTTGAAGGAGATGGTTAAAACGGAGATGGAAGGCGTAATTGTGCTCAAGGTCCCCGTGAAGGTCAACATTGAAATCGGCCCTGACCTGAACAGCGTTGAGTAGCTCAGGCCAGAGAAAAAGACTTGACCTTAAATTTCTTTAAAGATAAGATTAATTAATATAAAAATTAGAACCTTTTAGCCATTCCACACCAGTTGCCTTACCCTCGGCTTTGCCGTTAAACGGAAATGAACGAAGACAGAAAACCATATACTACCGGCGAAATAGCGGCCTTCTGCCATGTGACCATTAACGCGGTCAAGAAGTGGATCGCATCCGGCAAGCTCCTGGCGTTCAGGACTCCGGGCGGGCATTTCCGCGTAAACAGGGCCGATTTCATGTCCTTTCTGGACAGATACAAGTTGGAGATAAAAGAAGAGGTCTTCCCGGCCAGGCACAAGGTGCTCATAATAGACGACGAGCATGATGTCGTCGAGTTCGTGAAAGGCGCCCTTGAGTCAATGGGGGGCGTCTTCCTCATAGAGACCGCCGGAGACGGCTATGAAGGGCTCATAAAGGTCGGCGATTTCAAGCCCGAGCTGATGGTCCTGGATATCAGGATGCCAAAGCTGGACGGGTTCGAGGTGTGCAGGCGTATCAAGCAGGACAAGAGCACGAAAGACATCAAGATACTCGCCGTTACGGCCTATGGCACTGACGATATCGAAAGGATAATCCAGTGCGGGGCCGACTATTGCCTTCCCAAGCCGATACGCCTCAAGGATTTCCAGAAGAATGTCCACAGGCTTCTGAAGTGACCCGTCTGGGGCTTCAGAATCATGGCTGCCTCTAAAAATCAGATATTTTTTCTGAAGTCAAGGAAGGGTGGAAATAAAAAGCGCAGCATATATGAGAATATGTGAGCATTTTTATTTACGCCCTGACACAGAGGTCAGGAAAAAGAGCAATTTTTAGAGGTAGCCTCATCTGACAGCCTAAAAGCGGCAGGGAAGCCAGCTCCCAGGCCCTCCTGCCAGGGATTATATGAAATCACCTTTCAAAAGCCTATCCAGCTTTCAGAAGTTCTTCATAACTCTTTCCATCCTGTTCATCGTCGCGATAATCGATTACCAGACCTTCCTTGCCAAGTCCAGGAAGGTCGAGCTCTATGACGAGATGAGCTCGCGCATAACCTCCGTCAGGGTAGCTATCACGAAGCTCGAGTATCTCATCGACATGTTCACTGTCGCTCGCAGGTTCGAGGGCGGCACAATAGAGCTGATAAAGGGCGATGTCGCGGCCATGAACGAGAACATAACCGGACTCGTGGAGAACCCGAAGTACAGTGAGGTCTGGAAAAAAGACGCTATCCTCGCCGAGGGCATGCGGACCATGTCTGATGACTGGGTCACCATCAAGGCCGAGATAAAAAGGCTCAACGACGCCATGACCCAAGACGAGGTCATGCTCATCCACAACGCCGTCGACATGAACACGGTCCTGGCCAATGAAAAGGCCGAAAGGCTGATTGCGGCCCTGTCCGAGAGGCGCCATGCAGTCTTCAACGAATCCAAATCGCTTGCCCTGAGGACCATCATAGGGTTCGTCCTGCTGATGCTCGTCATGAGCCTCGTATATTACAAGAAGGTCATCTCGCCGCTCTCAAAGGCTTCGATAGTGGTCAGGCGCATCCTTGCCGGAGACAGCGGGGCGCGCTTCCAGGAGGGCTCCGGCGCTATGGGAGCGTTTGGCGCTGAGCTTAACCTGATGGCCGAGTCAATTGACAAGAGAATGAACCTCAAGGCCCTCGAATGCGCGGGCATGCAGACGACGCTCCAGGAAAAATCCATCCAGATCGTCGCCCTGGCTTCGATAATGTCCTTCGCGGGAAGGTCTCTTTCACAGAACGAGGTCTTCGGGTACGCATTGGGCGAGGCGGCAGCCGCGGCCTCAGCCGATTCAGGCGCGGTCTACATGCTCGAAGGCGGGCTTTTGAAGCTCAAGGCCACGGCGGGCCTTGACGACAGGTTCGCAAGGGAAGCTGGAACTCTTGGTGGTTTTCCCGGAGGGCGCCCCGGCTCAGGCAGTGCTGTCCTTGATAATATCGCCATGCTGGAAGAGCCGCTCAGGGGCGCGTTGATGGCCGCGGGGGCTCAGCTTGCCGCCTCTGTCCCGCTCGTTTATAATAACGAAGCGGCCGGTCTTCTACTGGTCGCGTACAGGAACCCCGAAAGGTTCAATTCAGAGCAGCTCAGGTTTTTCGAGGCCGTCGCCGCCTCTATCGCGGTCGCTTCCGGCCACTCGAACCTTTTCCAGAGGGAGCACTCCACGAGGAAGTTTTTCGAAAGGCTCCTTGCCCAGCTGCCCGTGGGACTTGCGGTGTTCGCCTCTGACGGCAGGTGCTCTCTCATGAGCGCGCAGGCAAGGCGCATGTTAGGGGCCGACCCCGGCATGGAGCCTTGTGCCTACAGCGTATTCGAGGACGAGTTGCTCGCTTCCCAGGGCATACTCACTACGATCCGCAAATCATACGAGGGGTACTCTACGGAGTTCATCATAAACTACAGCCCAATGTCTTCCAGGGCGCTTGGCATCACGATGGCGCCGGTGAGGCTTCGAATAAGAAGCTTCCCGCTGTATGACGCCGGCGGCGAGATATCCAATGTAGCCCTTTTATACGAAGACCTGACCGGGACCGCCGAGGCCCCAGGCGGAAGAACCTGATGAAAAAGATATTCTACAGCCTCAGCATATCGAACAAGCTCGCCGTGGTCTTCCTGTTCCTCCTTTTCATGATGGGAGTGGGCGGGTTGGTCGGCCTTTACAACGCAGGCCAGCTCGCCAATGTCACCAAGCGCCTGTACATCGATTCGTTCAAGAGGGCCGAGACGCTCTCTTCGGTCGAGAACGAATTTCTTTCCGCGCGCCAGGAGATGTTCCTCCACACCATCATAAGCGATCCGTCGTCCAAGGCGTACCTCGAAGGTTCCGTGGACGAGCACAGGAACAAGATAATAAAGCTCCTTGGCGAATATAAGGTCATGGGCGTGGCAAGCGGCCAGGAGAACCTTTACGCTGACCTGCTCGCGAACCTCGACCGGTACTGGGCCATACACGAGCGCGTGGAAGAGATATCAAGGATGGGGGAACGGGACGCCGCGCTGAGCATCATCAGGATGGAAGGCAACAAGAGCTTCACGGATTCCGTCACCTCTTTGAAAAAGCTCCTGAAAGAGGAGCGGGATACGGCCTACACCGCCTATAAGGAAAGTGATTTCTTCGCCAAGCTCATTATAATCGTGACCTTCGCGTTCACCCTGCTGGCCATAATAGTCGCGGGGGGCCTGTGGCTAACGCTTACGCGCTCTCTCGTGAAACCCATACTGGCGATCGAGGACTCGGCGAAAAAGATCGGGCAGGGGGATCTGAAACAGCGGGTCCCTGTTGCTGCCGAAGACGAAATTGGAAACCTCGCGGCCGAGTTCAACAGGATGGCTGAAAGCCTCGAGAACTACTACAACACGCTCGAGAAGAAAGTCTCACAGCGGACCGACGCGCTCCGGCAGGCAAACGAGGAGCTGTCGAAGAACAAGATAGAGCTCGAGTTCGCAAATATGGAGCTGCAGGAGGCGAACCGCATGAAGAGCCAGTTCCTGGCCAATGTGAGCCACGAGCTGCGCACGCCGCTCAACTCCATAATAGGCTTCTCCGAGCTTCTGCAGGAAAAGGCCTTCGGCGACCTGAACGAGCGCCAGACGCAGTATGTCGAGTATGTCCACTCCAGCGGCAGCCACCTTCTTCAGCTCATAAATAATATCCTCG
>MGPK01000027.1:4830-5157 GCA_001795535.1 Deltaproteobacteria bacterium GWA2_54_12 | reverse complement strand
CCGCGAAGACTCCTTCCGCATACAACCGGACCGAGGCGGTGACCCAGACCCGCACGGCGTACGGCGTCGCCGCGACCGGCGGGCACTCGACGTGGGGTAACTGGTGCGGGGCCTGCCACGGCGATATGCACAGCACAGGCAATTACGTCCACCCGGTGGATGAGGGGCTCGGCTCCACGATCGCCGGCGTTTATGGCACGTACGTGAAATCCGGCGACATGACCGGTTCGGCAGCATCCTCGTTCACCTCCCTCGTTCCCTTCTCCGAGAACACCAATGACTATACGGTGCTTGCCAGTCATGCGCTGAATACCGATGCCCAGCTCG
>MGPK01000027.1:3909-4805 GCA_001795535.1 Deltaproteobacteria bacterium GWA2_54_12 | reverse complement strand
CAACTGCATGTCCTGCCACCGGGCGCACGCTACCGGCTTCCCGGAAATGTTGCGGTGGAACATGGAGAACGAGTTCATGGTGAAGAACGGCGTCTACCAGACCACGGAACGTGGACGTTCGACAGCTGAGGCGGCGGCCGGATATTATGACCGCCCGGTCACCCAGTTCGCGTCTTACCAGCGGGTGCTCTGCAACAAGTGCCACGCGCAAGACTGATTCGAACCGGGTAGCCTTGCAACCGGAAGGGGGCCGAAAGGCCCCCTTCCTCGCAATTCGGGAGACGAGACCATGAGATCGTCTGTCCCCCTCATCTTCTTCTCCATGCTCCTCGGGTTTTTCCTTGTTCCTCCCGGATACGCGTTCCACTCGGGCGGGGTGGCCGAGTGCGGCGGCTGCCACAGCATGCACGGCCCGAATTCCTCCGGATCCTCCCTGCTGATCGGGAGCGACCAGAGCTCGACGTGCCTGTCCTGCCACGAGCATGCCGGAGACGCGGGTCCTTCCGGCTACCACATCAGCACGGCGTCGGCGGACATGCCGGCCGGCGTGCCTCCATTGCAAAGGACTCCGGGCGGGGATTTCGGCTGGCTGAAAAAAAGCTACGCGTTCGCCGTCCGGGGCACCACGATTGCCGAAGACGGCGCGACGCACGGCCATAACATCGTCGCGGCCGATTTCGGATACGAGGTCGACCCGATCAACAGCGCGGCTCCGGGGGGGACGTTCCCGTCCGCACAGCTTGCATGCAACTCCTGCCACGATCCGCATGGGAAGTACCGTCGGACCAGCGCCGCCACGACGACCATCGTGACGGCCGGAGCGCCGGTCATCTCCTCCGGTTCCTACAGCGACAGTCCCGTGCCGGCCGCCGGTCAGGCCGTAGGCGTCTACCGGC
>MGPK01000027.1:0-3887 GCA_001795535.1 Deltaproteobacteria bacterium GWA2_54_12 | reverse complement strand
GAAGGGGGGTATCACATTTCCGGGCGCGCCCATGGCCGTCGCCCCTCCGGCATACAATCGGACCGAGTCGGCGACCCAGACCCGCGTGGCGTACGGCCACCAGATCACCAACGGGGTCAGGACCTGGGGGGACTGGTGCGGCGCGTGCCATCCGAACATGCATGCGCCGGGCGGGAGCCGGCCTTACCGGCATCCCGTGGACCGCACCATGGGTTCCGGGGGGATCGCCAATATCTATTACCAGTACAGGAAATCGGGCGATCTTACGGGAAACGGAGCGACATCCTATACGACGCTCGTGCCGTTCACCGAGGCGACGGCGAGTTTCACGGTGCTGCGCACGCATGCGCGGAGCGACGACACCTTCCTGAACGGCCCGGCCTCCTCCGACCGGGTGACCTGCATCTCCTGCCACCGGGCGCACGCTTCGGGCTTCCCGCAGATGTTGCGGTGGCAGATGGAGGGGGAATTCATCGTCTACGACGGTAACTATCCGGGGACCGACACCACCCCCACCGTGCCGCAGTTCGCGCGCGGGCGGACCGGACTGGAGACCCAGGCGGCCTACTACGACCGCCCGGTCACCGTATTCGCGTCGTACCAGCGGGTGCTCTGCAACAAGTGCCACGGCCAGGACTGATCGGGGGCGGATTGCCGGGATTCTCCTGATCCGGACGGGTCGGCAAGCGAGAGAAGGGGCCGTTGGGGATCCGGCCCTTTTTTATTTGTGCTAAACTTGCTCCCCGGAACGGCCGTTCGGGTATGTGGTTGTAACGGTTGATGATATCCACAGTCGGGAAAGGATCGCCGATGCCGAAACGGTTCGGGAAGCAATGATGGACGAGATCCGGCGTAGGGTCATGGCGACTCGCCTGGTCGCGTTTTTCGTCGCCTCCCTGCTGCTGTTCGCCTGCCAGGCCCGGCCCTCCCTTGTGAAGCCCCGCCTGGAGGAGGACGGGCAGGTGTTCGTCTACCTGCAGTCCATGACCCAGGAAGCCGACCGGTTGTCGTTCCGCCTCGAAGCGGTGTCCGCCGTCCGGGGGGACGGAAGCGCGGTACCCGCGACTCTCCACATGAAGGAAATCATCGGAAAGGACCTGAAGAGGGACCGTCTTCTGGCTTCCGGGAATCTCCCGCCGGGTCAGTACCAGGGATTCCTGTTCCGCGTGGGCGGCGCCACGTTGCAAGGAGAGGAGGGGATCACCGCGCTTCCCCCGGCCGACGAAAAACCGATGACGCCCATACCGTTCACGATCGCCAGGAAAAAGGCGCAGGTCGTATCGCTGACGTTCCGTTACAGGGAATCTTTGGCGGGAGGGATCCGGTTCACTCCATCGTTTGTCGGCGAAATTCCCGGGAAACTCGCCACCGGGCTGATCGGGCTGGTGACCAGCAGGGGGGGGAACACCGTCACCGTGTTCGACAAGGTCACCGGCAAGGTTGCCGCCGTCGTCCCGACCGGCACCTCTCCCGCGGGAATGGTCCTGAACCCGCCGTTGCGCAGGGCGTACGTGGCGATTTCCGGTGACGACGCCGTGGAGACGATCGACCTCCTTGGGACGGATGTGATCAGTCGGGGGCCGCTCACGGTAGGGGACCGTCCGGAGGAACTGGCGCTCACGCCGGACAGGAAAACCTTGCTTACGGCCAATGCCGGTTCGAACACGGTGAGCGTCGTCGATGCCGCCTCCCTCGTCGAAAAGAGGCGGATCCAGGTCGGCAATGGCCCGCAGTCCATCCTGGTCGATCGCGCCGGGCGAAGGGCATACGTATTCAATACGCTGTCCAACACGGTTTCGGTCCTCGACCTGGGTTCCCTGGAGGTGATGGCGACCATCTCCACGGATGCGGGGCCGGTGCGCGGTGAGTTCAACCGGGCGGGGAACCGGCTCTATGTCCTGCACAGGTACTCTCCATACCTCAATGTGTACGACGCGGCGACGCTATCCATCGTGCGCAGGGTGTATGTGGGAACCGGAGGGACGGCGTTGAAGGTGGATTCCCGGTCCGACCTGATCTACCTGGCGCGGCGTGGGACGAGGGAGATCGCGATCTACGACCCGTTCTCCTTCCTCCCCATCGACTCCTACCGGACCGGAGAGGATGCGTCGTACCTGACCATCGACGGGGAGGGGAACAACCTCTGCGCGGTTTTTCCGGGTTCGAACGACGTGAGGATGATCCACCTGATCGGGAAAGGAACGGCATCCGTGGCCGATGCCGGCGAGGATCCCTTCTGGGTGACGTTGATGGGGGAGAGGTAACCGCCCGGCCATGCGATGGGGAAACCTTTCGGGGGCACGTATCTGTTCCGTGGCGCTCCTGGTCCTTTCCTCCATCCTCCTCGCGTCGGCGATCCTCTCGACGGATTCCCGGGCGGAAGGGCTCTCCGGGTACCTTGAAATCGAATTCGGCAGGGCGGATACGGAACTCAGGAACTCCGGTGGACAGTCCATCGATACATCGTCCGATACCCTTACGCAGTTGTACAACCTCAACCTCGACAAGAAGATCTACCCCAACCTGGGTTTGCTCGCATCCGGCCTGTTCCAGAAGCGGGACATCTCATCCGATGTCGATGGGATGAAAAGCGACACGACCACGACCACCCTTCGACCCTACGTCCACCTGAACCTTCGCACCCCGTTATACTTCGCGGAGGCGGCCTACAGCCGGAACGAGGAAAAGCGGGAGAACTCCGGGTTTTCTCCCGTCACCACGGTTCGGGAGTCGTACGTCGCGACGCTCTACTGGAGGCCCGACCGGTTTCCCGATCTCAGGCTGCAATATTCCCGTGATCATTTGTACGACAAGGAGCGATCAAGCCTGGACACAATAACAGACCTGTACCAGGCCACGTCGAATTACCGGCCGACGGGGACCTTGTCGCTCTACTACCACGGGACGTTACGGAACACCGATTTGCGGCTGTCCGATACCACCACGAAAGAACTGAACAACAACGGGCGGGTGAACTATTCCAACAACTGGTGGCGTCGGCGGATCACCTTCGGGCTGGATTACAACGTTACCAACCAGGTGCTCGAAACGGAGACGTCGGGTGGCGGCGAAGTGGGGTTGCGGGTCTTCCCGTTCGCCGGGCTGTCGACGGCGAGCGACACTCCGGAAAACATCGTCCTCCTGTCGAACCCGGCCCTGATCGACGGAGACCTCACGGCGGGAACCGGCATCGACCTGGGGCTCCCGCCGCCCGGGGGGGACACGCGGATGAGGAACATGGGGCTGGACTTCCTCGTCGCCACGGAAATCAACACCCTGTACGTGTGGGTCGACCGGGATGCGACGCAGGTCGCCGACGCCTTTTCCTGGCGGGTGTACACGAGCGACGACGACCCGAGCGACGGCATACAGAGCTGGGTTCTTCGCCAGACCGTATCCCCCGCAGTCTACAGCCCGACCTTCAACCGGTTCGAAATCCGTTTCGCGAATGTCAACGCCCGATTCGTCAAGGTGGCGACCAGCCCGCTTTCACCGGCGGTTCCCTTTGCTTCCGGTTTCCCGACGATCCTGGTGACGGAGCTGCAGGCCGAGATCCGGCGGCCCGCCTCCGAGGTTTCCGGAAAACTGACGACGACTTCCCAGAACGGCACCCTGGATTTCCGCGCCGTCCTCCTGGAGCCCATCCACCTGACCCACGAATTCACGTATATCTTCACGAAAAGGGACCCCGGCGAACTGCGGTATACGGTATCCAACGGGCTGTCGTTCTTCCGGCAGCTCAACAAGGTGTTCTCCGGAAGGGGAAGGGTCGCTTTCGAAATCGGGGAGGAACAGGCGGGGCATCGCGAGGCGGTACTGTATACCGCGTCGGTAACGGCGGTTCCTTTCCAGACCTTGTTCCACTCGCTGACTCTCAGCGGGAGAGA
>MGPK01000026.1:6677-14064 GCA_001795535.1 Deltaproteobacteria bacterium GWA2_54_12 | reverse complement strand
CATGTCAGTCCTTATGAAGTCTTTCTCGATATCCTGAATGATGCCCATATGCTGCCCTCCGCGAATTGATTGATCCTTTTCATAATAATAAACATGAATTATGCAGGAACTCGGCGTGAATTGCAATAGAAAAATTATTAAAATTCTCCGCCATAAATGACGAAGAATTTTGATGGCATGGAAAATCTTTTTTATTTATCTGCCAGCCTTGACCCGCCGCTAAAGCGACGGGATTTCGGCTGGCATACCCATTCAAAACAGCTGAAAATTTCGGTCTTTGAATACAAGCGGAAAAGCGAACCAGATGCCATTAAAACTTTGATAAGCCTGTCTGCCCGCCAGGGCGCAACAGGCGCATGATAGTGCGACCGGCGGGTACTGGCTCGAGACAATCTTGTCAGCTTCTTTTCGAGGCAGCCCCTTCAGCCTTTGCCCCTTTTCATCTCCTCCAGAACCGACCTGTCCTCGGAGGTCAAGTCAGCCAGCTCAATAAGGTCCGGCCTCTTCTGAAAGGTCCTTTTCAGGGCCTCGCGCCTCCGCCATTTTTCGATTAAGGCGTGGTTGCCGGAAAGGAGCACCTCCGGGACCGTCATGCCTCTGAACTCTTCGGGCCTCGTATACTGCGGGTACTCGAGGAGCCCCGCGCTGAAAGAATCTGACTCGCTCGAACCGGGCTCGCCCAAAACGCCAGGAACAAGCCTTGCCACCGCGTCCACTATTGCCAGGGCCGGTATCTCCCCGCCGGACAGGACATAATCGCCGACAGATACTTCGCGATCGGCAAAAGCCCTTATGCGCTCGTCATAGCCCTCGTACCTGCCGCAGATGATGATAAGGGCTGGAAACCGTGAGAACTCGGCTGCGGTCTTCTGGGTGAACCTCTCGCCCTGCGGCGTTGTCATTACAACCGTCGCGTCCGGCCTGCCGTCCTTGAGGGCCTCAATTGCCCGCGCCATCGGATCGACCTTCATGACCATGCCGTGCCCGCCGCCATAGGGAGAATCGTCGGTGGTCTTGTGCTTGTCGAGGGCGTAGTCACGCAGATTATGGGCGGTCGCCTGGATAATCCCTTTGGCTATCGCCTTGCCGACTACGCTCTGCTTCAGGGGAGATGTGAAAAACTCAGGAAAAAGGGTCAGGATCTCGAATATCATTATGCAGGAAAACAGGCGTCCCCTTTAGTCAGGGAGAAGCCCCTCCATGAGACGGACCGTAATCTTCCTTTTTTCGGGCTCGATGCGGATGATCACGCTCTCTATGGCAGGGATGAGCACTTCGCCAAGAGGCCCTGAAGTCTCGAGGACATCGTTGCCGCCGGTGGAAAAGACATTGTCCACCCGGCCTACGAGCTGTCCCTCTTCGGTGAAGACCTCCATGCCGACAAGGTCGGCATAGTAGAACTCGCCTTCTCCGGCTTCAGGGATGGCAGATTTATGCACAAGTACTTCGAGCCCTGAGAAAGTCTCAGCCGCGTTCCTGTCAGAAACGCCTTCGAGAAATACCAGATACGCGCCCTTGTGCATGCGGGAAGAGAGCACTTTGCGCTCTTCCGGCGCCTTGCCGCTTCTGGCGATATAGACCGTTCCCCATTGGATATCGTCAAGCGGCCCGTAAGGGGCGAGTTTCACCTCGCCCCTTATCCCGTGCGCGCCTGTTAGCTTGCCGATGGGGATTAGTTCCTCGTTACTCAATTATCTCCAGCACAGAGCGCTTTTTCAGCTTGGTGGAAGCCGCGGTAAGAATGGTCCTTATTGCACGCGCAGTCCTGCCCTGCTTCCCTATTACTTTTCCCAGATCTTCTTTCGCCACAGACAACTCGATAACGGAAGTCTTCTCACCAACGACTTCCATGACCCTTACTTCCTCCGGATGATCGACAAGAGCCTTCGCAATGATCTCGATTAGTTCCTTCATGCGATACCCCTCCGAACGGCCTGTTGTAGGTTCAGGGTGTCTGTATGTGGCCCTCCGCCGCGCTTGGAGACTTAGGCAGCCTTGGCAGCCTTCTTGAGAAGCTGCTTTACTGTATCAGTCGGTACCGCACCCTGATTGAGCCAGAATGCGACCCTCTCACCCTTGAGGTCGACAGTTGCCGGCTCTGTCATGGGGTTGTAGGTGCCGATTACCTCAAGGAAGCTTCCGTCCCTCGGTGCTTCCGAATCAGCCACCACGATGCGATAAAAGGGCTTCTTTTTTCCGCCTTGTCTTGTAAGCCTTATCTTTACTGCCATTGTTCGGTGTTCCTCCGTCTGTTTTGTTAAAGCCGCCTTTAAAAATCGCTCTTTTTCCTGACCTCAGCGTCAGGGATAAAATAAAAATGCTCACATATTCGCATATATGCCGCGCTTTTTATTTCCGTCCTTCCTTGATCTCAGAAAAAATATCTGTTTTTAGAGACAGCCTTAAGAATTGCCTGTTTCCATGTCAACTTCTGCAACTGTACTCTATTGCGAAAACTTCTGAAATAAGCCTTTTATGCCCCTGGGCCCGGCGCTCTTAAACTTCTTCATCATCTTGCGCATGTCAGCGTACTGCTTGATGAGCTTGTTCACATCCTGCACCTTGGTGCCGCTGCCTTTGGCTATCCTCTGTCGTCTGCTGGCGTTGAGGATGGCGGGGTTATGTCTCTCAGGCCTGGTCATCGAATTTATGATGGCCTCGATCCTGGCGACTTCCTTTTCGTCTATCTGTATGTCCTTGGCCTTTTTTATCGCGTCGAACCCCGGCACCATCGACAGTATAGACTCTATGGAGCCGAGTTTTTTAATCTGCTGGAGCTGCGTCTTGAAATCTTCCAGCGTAAACTCGTCTTTCTTGAGCTTCTTCTGGAGTTCCAGCGACTGCTTCTCGTCAAAAGCGCCCTGGGCCTTCTCGATGAGCGTCAACACATCGCCCATGTCGAGTATCCTGCCGGCGAGTCTTCCGGGGTGGAAGACCTCGAGGGCGTCGACCTTCTCGCCCGTGCCCACGAACTTTATGGGGCTGCCGGTAGTCATCCTCATGGACAGGGCCGCCCCACCCCTTGCGTCTCCGTCGAACTTTGTGAGGACGACGCCGGTTATGCCTATGGTTTCATTGAAGCCTTTGGCGGTATTGACCGCGTCCTGTCCGGTCATCGAGTCCGCGACAAACAGGACTTCGCTGGGCCTCAGTATCTCTTTCATGTCCTTGAGCTGGTCCATGAGGGCGTCGTCTATATGGAGCCTTCCGGCAGTGTCGACCAGAAGTATGTCATAGCCCTTGAGGGCCGCTATGCGCGCCGCTTCAGAGCATATCTCAGCGGGAGAAGCGTATCCTTCGCTGTCAAAACAGTCTACCTTTATCTCGGCCGCCAGCCTTTTAAGCTGCAGAACTGCCGCGAGCCTGAAAAGGTCGGCAGGGACTATGTACGGGTTCCTTCCCTTTTTCTTAAGGTGCAGCGCGAGCTTCGCGGTCGTGGTCGTCTTTCCGGAGCCCTGGAGCCCGACCATCATTATGACAGCGGGCTTGCCCTTGAGCTCCAACCCAGCGTCTTCACCGCCCAGGAGCCTTGTGAGCTCGTCATGGACTATCTTGGTGAACTGCTGGCCCGGTGAAAGGCTTTCCAGGACTTCCTTGCCAAGCGCCTTTTCCTTGACGGTTGCGACGAAATCCTTGACGATGGCGAAGTTGACGTCCGCCTCAAGGAGCGCGAGCCTTACCTCTTTCAGGATATCCTGAACATTGGACTCGCTTAAGGTCCCCTGCCCCCTTACATCCCGGAGGATCTTTCTGAATTTATCCGAAAGTGACTCTAACATTTCTCATTCCATGCCAGAACAGATAGCTGGCGTACAGGGCCTTTGTACAATTATACCTTCAATTATCACATCCCGCTTCCCGGAGCCTGTAAAAAACCCGCGTTCGAGAAGCGCGGAACTATGCAAATTACACAATAATAAAGGATAGTAAGGGGGCGTGTCAAGCCATTACTTCCAGTAATTCAATATATTCCATTTAAAATGAGCATTTCCGGCCAATCAGGCCATTTTGCCCGCGCCATTGACACCATCGATGGTTTTCTGTTACTTTATATCCCGATGACAACCTACAGCATTGCATCCTTAGCCATCATGGTTTCAATGGCCGCCCTGGTCCTGAACCTGCCGTTCGGATACCTCAGGATGAACACGCGCAAGTTGTCTTTCATGTGGTTCGTCTATATCCACCTGCCCATTCCAGCCATCTTCATCCTGAGGAATATGGCTGGTCTTGATTACAAGTTCATACCCCTCATGGTGGCAGGCGCTGTCGCTGGCCAGTTCCTGGGCGGCAGGCTCAACAGGAACAGGAAGGCCTCCCCGAATGGTTAGAAGCCGTGGAAAAGGACCCCGGCCGCAATCCCCGACTCCAATAAGCTCGATACTCCCGTCTCTATCGCACCTCAATCTGCCGGCCAAACTAAGGGAATACAAAATATCAAAAGCCTGGAACGAGTGCGTAGGCCTCGCCATATCAAAAAGGGCCTGCCCGGAGCGCCTCATGGGCACGGCCCTTTACTGCAATGTCACATCTTCTGCGTGGATGACCGAGATAAACTACCAGAAGACCACTATCATGGAACGGATAAACGCCGAGCTGGGCTACAAGGCCGTCACAGAGATAATACTCAGGATAGGCCCTGTAAAGACCATTTTCAAAAGCAAGATCGCCCCTGTCTGGAACCGCAAGGAGCTTACGCCTGAGGACTACGCCTTTATTGAGGGAGTCACCGCCGGGATAAAAGACGAAAAGCTAAGGACACTGATAAAAAGGGTTATCGGTAAATCCCGCTAAATTGATAGCGGTGCTTCAATTTCCAAACCACCCTGTCTTCCAAGCTCTATAAGAAAAATCCCTGGTTCCTTGCCCTTCCCCGCGTTTATAAACCTGAGCCTTCTGACATTGAGGCCGCATTTTTGCGACTCTGCCAACATCTCCGCGAGCCTTGATACCGGAAAAACATAGAATATCTTCCCGGCCTCACCCGCAAGGTGCTTCGAGACCTTTATGAGGTCAGGCAGGCCGCCCAACACCTCACTTCTGGCTATGGCCCTTTGCATCAATGGGCTCAAGCGCCCGCTGCCGGCTTTTGTGTAAGGCGGGTTGCTTACGACCGCCGTGAACGCGCCCTCAGGGTACATACCAGTAAGGTTGCGGTAGTCTGCTTTGATTATGCTGACCCTGTCCGCAAGACCGTTAACATCGACATTCCGGGCCGCTGTTTGGGCTGCCTCATCGTCAACCTCAACGCCCGTTATGCTCGTCAACTCCGTCTTACATGAGAAAAGGAGCGGCAAAGCGCCGGTTGCGGTGCCGAGGTCTATTAAAGTGTCATTTTCGGAGAGGGATTGGGCCGCGAATTCGGCCAGGGCTACGGTATCGCTTGTGAGCCTGTGGCCCGCCTTCCTCTGGATGAAGAAGTACGGGCCAAGGCTCTCGATTGTCTCTTGTTCAGTAATGTCCGGGCGTTTCAAAGCCGCTTTCAGGCCTTCAAAGCCGCTTTCGAGTCAAAGAGGTTCAGCGTAAGCCCGGAAAGAAGCTTGGGATAGAAGTAGGTCGACTTCTGGGGCATGACAAAGCCCGCGAGAGCGACAGACTTCACCTGCTCTATCTTAGTCGCGTTGAGAAGGAACACGAGCTGGTTCTGGTCGTTTGAACAGGCGCTTATGGCCTCGTCATAGCTCTTCACATAGATGAGGTTCTGCTGCTTCTCCTGCGCCTCCTGGGTCATGCCCAGAATTCTGGCGAACACAAGCGAGTGGAGCACCGTAACATCGAGGCCCTTGAAGACCTCGGGGATGGAGTCCCCGAAGACCTTGTCCATCATGTCATTTGACTTAAAAGAAAGGAGGTAGTATATGTCCCTGGCCCTAAGATGAAGGCCGAGGGAAACGGTCTTCGCTCCGGACTTTTCAAGCTCCTTCAGGAACGATGCCCTCACCTCTGGTTCGCTCGAAGCCGCGTAGGCGAACTCCCTGCAATCAAAGTACTCTTTGCATTTCGAAAGGAAGGCGTCAGCGTCAAAGTCCTTCAGGCTGTGCACGACCCTGTGGGTCGGCCAGATGGTCATGCCCTCGTCGTCCATGTTGGAAAAGTACATCATTATGAAGTTGAAGGGTTCGTTCCCGGTGTAACTTCCGGCCTTTGCCCTCATCTCGTTCCTGTAATTAAGGGCTGTCTCGTATCTGTGGTGGCCGTCGGCTATGAAAAGGGACTTGTCCTTCATCGACTCGGTAACGCCATTAAGCGTCTGCTGGTCGTCAACCCTCCATATTCTGTTCACGATGCCGTCATCGTCGGTAACATCTATGTCAGGGGCCTTACCGGCCGAAGCCGCTTCGAGGAGTTTGTTTACCCTCAGCACCGGGTCTGAATAAAGGGTGAAAATGCAGCTCATGTTTGCGTCGCAGGCCTGCATTAGTTTCAATCTGTCGGCCTTGGGGCCGGAAAGGGTCTTTTCGTGAGGGTGTATGCCCTTGCCGAAATCCACGAGCCTTGAAAGTCCGATAAAGCCCTTCCTCGTGTGCTTTGAGCCGTCCTGCGTATAGGTCTGCGTATAGTAGTAAAGCGCGGGCTTTTCATCGTGGGCCAGCACGCCTTCGCCGAGCCACTTTTCAAGATCAACGGCTGACCTTGAGTACCTGTCGGAGCCCTGGGTATCCTCAGGCGTGGTCTTGCCGAGTATGATCCTTATGATGTTGTTGGGGTGGCGCTCGTAAAGCTCGTCCTGCTTCTTTGGTGATATGACATCATAAGGCGGCGCCATGACCTTGTTAAGGTCGCCCACCTTGGCTGGGTTGTACAGGACCCCCCTGAAAGGTACTATCTCTGCCATTTACTCGACTCCCGGAATTGGATTAATAACGCAAATAGTAATACGAGTCCCCATGCGGTCTATTAAAGTATTAAAAAGCACAGGGACTGTCAGTAATTTTTTACTTTACTACCCCGGACAGGCCCTTGTCAATGGGAAAAGGGCTTAAACCGGGCCTCGGCAAAAGCTGGCTGGCGGCCTGAAAAACCGGTTCACCATGCGGCAGGCAGCACAATGATTTACTTGTTATTTCAGGTAGTTGGGCGGGTTTTCTCAGCCTATTTCCGCAAGGTCGAGCTTTCCGGCCCAGCGCTCTTTCAATACCATCTTCAACACTTCGCCCTCCTGGCCATCGAGGGACGGGTTGCTTCCGAGCCATGCGAACGCCTCATCCCTTGCGGCCTTCAAGAGGGCGGTGTCGGTCAAGGCCTCTTCTGTCCTGAAATCGGGAAGCCCGGCCTGACGCGTGCCCAGGAAATCCCCGGCTCCCCTTATCTTGAGGTCTTCTTCAGCTATCAGGAACCCGTCGTTCGTCTCTTCCATCACTTTGAGCCGCCTGTATGTATCTTCAGA
>MGPK01000026.1:0-6608 GCA_001795535.1 Deltaproteobacteria bacterium GWA2_54_12 | reverse complement strand
ATGGAGCTGCGCGAGGCCGAACCTCTCGGCGTGCTCTATGAGCATGACCGTGGCGTTCGGCACATCTACGCCGACCTCTATGACGGTAGTCGACACCAGGATGTGGAGCCGCCCTTCTTTAAAGTCCTTCATGACGGCTTCCTTCTCATCAGCCTTCATCTGGCCGTGCAGGAGCCCCAGCTTCCATTCAGTGAAGATGTCCCTTTCGAGATGCTCTTTCATGTTCGTGGCATCCTTGAGGTTCATCTCCGTCGATTCCTTGACTAACGGGTAGACGATATACGCCTGGCTCCCTGAGGTGAGCTCGCTTGTTATCTGTTCATACGCGGCTTTCCTGCCGCTCTCTTTTATGATCGTCGTCTTCACAGGCGTCCTGCCCGGCGGCAGCTCGTCTATGACCGAAACATCGAGATCGCCGAACACGGTCATCGAAAGGGTCCTGGGTATCGGCGTTGCGGTCATTATGAGCATATCCGGTGAGGTGCCCTTTTCAGCCCCGAAGCCCTTTTTTTTCAATATACCCCTCTGGAGGACGCCGAAGCGGTGCTGCTCGTCTATGACCGCCAGCCCAAGCTTTTTGAACTCGACATCCTTCTGGATGAGGGCGTGCGTGCCGACGACCAGCTGAGCCTCGCCTGAGGCCGCGGCGCTGTACAGCGCTTTCTTTTCAGACCTTGTCGCGCTCCCGGTGAGGAGCGCGGTTTTTATTCCAAGGGAGTCGGCGTATTTGTGAATGAGAAGATAATGCTGCTCGGCGAGTATCTCAGTCGGGGCCATGATGGTCGCCTGAAAGCCGGACTCCACGGCATGGAGCGCCGCCATGAGGCTTACGACTGTCTTGCCAGAGCCTACATCGCCCTGCACGAGCCTGTTCATCGGATGGGGCGAGGCCATGTCGGTCTTTATCTCCGAGACGACCCTCTCCTGCGCCTTGGTGAGTTTGAACGGCAGCAGGCCCCGGAGCTTTGCTTCGAGTTCACCTTGAGCCTTGAACGCGATACCGCTTTCTTTTTTTGTCTGAGCCTTTCTCAGGGCAAGGCCGAGCTCGAGCATGAACAATTCGTCAAAGGCGATACTTTTTCTTGCGGCTTTGGCCCGCTGGCCCGACTGATCGGCCTGACCTGGCAGATGAATCTCTTTCATCGCCTCAGGCAGTCCCATCATCCTGTTTCTGGAGAGGACAGCGGCCGGTACCCCGCCGAGTGCAAGACCAGCGTATTTTTCAGCCGCTCCGGTGACGATACCCCTTATGGTCTTCTGATGGAAGTTTTCGACCTGTGAATATACCGGGACCATGCCAACGGATGCGTCCTCCATTTCAACGCCTTCGTCCGCCAGCTCGATATCAGGGTGTATCATCTCCTTTTGACCGCCAAAGGCGGAAACCTGCCCGAAGACGACGACCTTCTGGCCGTTCTTGAACCTCTTTTTCATGGATGGGCGGAAGTGGAACCACTTGACCTTCAGGATGGAACTGCCGTCGCCGACAGCCATTTCAAAGACCCTGCGCCTGCCGTAGTAGACCTCACCTGAGGCCAGGACCTCTCCGCTCGTGATCTCGCTGGAGCCGATGGTCAGCTCACCGATTTTTTTCATCCGGGAGCGGTCTTCGTATCTTATCGGGAAAAAATAAAGGAGGTCTTCGACTGTATTGAGACCTTTTTTAGAGAGCCTCTCAGCAATCCTGGGGCCTACGCCCTTCAACGCCTGCAAAGGCGTGGCAACGGCGGCAAGCCTCTTTTGGGCATCGAGAGCTGTAATGGAAGACACAGCGATTGGAGAGCGGCTTTCTATATTGGAGAGAAGGCCGAAAGCAGCGGAAATTTTTTCTTTCTTCGCAGACAGGTCAAGGGAATCAAAGCCAATGAAAAGGTCTTTGAGTTCGCTGAAACGCTTGCCGAGCTCAGGTTCCGCCGCAAGTGAGGCGGCTTCACCGCAGAGCGCGCTGACGAGCGGCTCAAGGGACTTCAGCGTGCCCAGGTGATGAAAGTCGTCTTTTGAGGCGTACCTTAAGGGCTTAAGGACAGCGTCTATTATCTCCGTCAGCCGGGCGTTATTGAGTGTCATGGCTACATCTCTACGCGCGTTATAACGCCGTGGAGCTTGTTGGTTGGCATCTTATAGAAGATGAGGAAAGTTGGTGTGAGCCTTTTAATTACAGAGAATATCTTCCAGACTATGTTGCTGGTAGTTATCTCCTCAAGGCCATAGAAAATGGTCTTCTCGTTTATTCCGGCCTCCTTCAGGAGCGCTTCAACATCAACGACTTCCATGTACCCCGAACGAATCTCGAAGACCCTGAGACCAGCGGCGAGGTCGTCCATGAACCTGCAGCTCGTACCGAAAGAATCGTCGGTCCTTATGATCGATACGATTATGTTGTCTTCGTATATGATATTGTTCTTGAACATCGTGTGGACTATGTACGGGGCTATCTCCTTCGCGTCCTTGGCGAAGAAAAGGGCCGTGCCAGGAATCTTTGGAAGGCTCTTGTATATCTGGTTGTAGCCTATGAGGAAAGCCTCCTGGTTAAGAGGCCTCATGGACCTGTAAAGCTTCCTCTGCCCGTTCATGTAGATGAGTATGAGGCAGAATGGGAGTGAGGCAAGGACTATCGACCAGTAACCGCCATGCGGTATCTTGAAAGAGTTGGAAAAGAAATAAACGAAATCGACGAGCATAACAACCACGGCTATGCCCATCCTTACGAACTGCCTTTTCCTGAAGAAGATCCATGTCATCATAATGCCAGTGAGCGACATCGTGCCAGTGACGGCCAGACCGTATGCGGCTGCCAGCTTGTGCGACTCCTGGAATATGTACATTACGAAAAGCACCGCCGCCAGCAGGAACCAGTTGACAAAAGGTATATAGATCTGACTCCTGAGCTCGGTAGAAGTGTAGGAGACCTTGAAAAGCGGCATTATATGCGTATTTATGCCCTGATAGACGATGGAGAACATGCCGCTTATCATAGCCTGGGAGGCTATTACCGTGGCCATGATGCTGAGGATGAGAAACGGGACATACAGGAACTGGGCCTGGTGGTTTACCATCTCGAAGAGCACATTTTTCGTACCCGGGTGGGTCAACAGGAACGCGCCCTGCCCCATGTAATTTATGACGAGTACCACGAAGACCATCATCCAGCCCTTTACTATCGGAGCCCTGCCGAGGTGGCCCATGTCAGCGTAAAGCGCCTCGCCTCCGGTAGCGCAGAGTATGACTTCCGAAAGGACCAGGAAACCGAGCACCCCGTTGTCCATCATGAACTTGAAGCCGTAATACGGATTTATGCCTGCCAGGACCCTGGGCTCGTTTATCAACCCGCCTATGCCGGATAACGCAAGACACGAGAACCAGAGAACCATTATCGGGCCAAACGCCCAGGCCATCCGCTCCGTGCCATTTTTCTGGAAGATGAACAGCAGGACGGCTATAAGGCCGGCTATTATGACTATACCTGTCTGGCTGAGGTTCTCAAAGCCGGGTATGAGGAGCGAGCCCTCTACCGCGGAGAGGATGGAGATGGCCGGGGTTATTACGCCGTCTCCGATGAGAAGAGATACTCCTATGAATGAGAGGAGCGACACAAAGGCGACCTTCCTGCCGCTCTTGAGGTAAGGGACCAGCAGCTCCCTTAACACGATGGTGCCGCCCTCGCCTTTTTTGCCCAGGCTTGTGGCAAGCCACGCATACTGGACCGTGACCAGGGTTATGAGGGTCCAGAAGACCAGGGAGAGCACGCCCCTGACATTCTCGAAAGAGGCTTCAAGCAGAAGGAATACGACCGTGAGAGTGTATATGGGGCTTGTGCCTATATCCCCATAAACTATGCCAAGAGATTTTATTATGCTACGCATCGACCCTGGCGGCTTCCGTGGAGGGGATTTTATTCACTGCCGCAGGCTGTATGAACTCGGCATGATATTCCTGGAGAGTCTTCACATCGAGCCCTCCCCGTTGTACCGCCCTTATTCCGAGGGCGGCCGCCTTTGCCCCGGCAACCGTCGTAAAATGCGGCAGGCCGGAATCAACGGAAGACCTCCTGATGGAGTATGAATCAGCGACGCTCTTTGCCCCGAAGGAGGTGTTTATGACCATGTCCACCTTCCGGCTCTTTATCATGTCCACTATGTTCGGCCTGCCCTCAGTGACCTTGAGGACGGTTTCGACCTTTATTCCGCGCTCTCTGAGGTACCTTGCGGTCCCGCCGGTGGCGATGATGTTGAAGCCCGCCTCTTGGAGCACTCCGGCTACTCCTACTATCTCGGATTTGTCATCGTCTCTCACGCTGACGAAGACCGTGCCGGAAAGAGGGAGTTTATTTCCAGCCGCTATCTGGGCCTTGGCGAAAGCTGTGCCGAAGTCTTTGGATATGCCCATGACCTCGCCGGTTGACTTCATCTCAGGGCCCAGGAGTATGTCGACCCCGGGGAACTTTATGAACGGGAAGACCGCTTCCTTGACCGATACATAAGGGGGCGTGACCTCTGCGGTGAACCCCAGCTCTTTAAGTGTCTTTCCCGCCATTATCTTCGTGGCGAGCTTCGCCAGCGGCACGCCTATGGCCTTGCTGACGAACGGTATCGTCCTCGATGCCCTCGGGTTCACCTCAAGCACATAGACCACGGCGTCCTTTACCGCGTACTGGACATTCATGAGGCCCCTGACCTTCAGCTCTCTGGCCATGAGTACCGACTGCCTTCTTATCTCGTCCTTAACATTTTCATCGAGCGAATACGGCGGTATCGAGCAGGCGGAATCACCTGAATGGACGCCTGCTTCTTCAATATGCTCCATTATTCCGGCGACCACGACAGTCTCGCCGTCGCTTATGCAGTCGACATCGACTTCAATGGCGTTCTGGAGGAACCTGTCAATCAATACCGGATGCTCCGGCGACGCTTCGACAGCCCTGGACATGTAATCCATGAGGCTCGTCTCGTCGTATACGGTCTCCATCGCACGACCGCCCAAAACATATGACGGCCTTACCATCACAGGGTAGCCGACAGTGCCTGCTATGCGCACGGCCTCATCGATTGAGCGGGCCGTGCCGCTCGCGGGCTTCTTGATATTCAGTTTTTCAAGGAGCTTGTCGAACCTCTCCCTGTCTTCGGCCATGTCGATCGAATCGGACGAGGTGCCGAGCACCCTGACGCCAGCCTTCTCAAGAGCTACCGACAGGCGGAGCGGCGTCTGGCCGCCGAGCTGGACGATGACGCCGTAGGGCTTTTCCTTCTCGACTATGGCCATGACGTCTTCAAAAGTCAGCGGCTCGAAGTAGAGCCTGTCGGAAGTGTCGTAGTCGGTCGAGACGGTCTCGGGGTTGCAGTTGACCATTATCGACTCTATGCCCTCTTCGCGCAGGGCAAAGCTCGCGTGCACGCAGCAGTAGTCAAACTCGATGCCCTGGCCTATCCTGTTCGGGCCGCTGCCGAGTATCATGACCTTTTTTCTATCCGTGGGGTTTGCTTCGCACGCTGGCGATGGCCCCGCGTTGCCGGATATGTTGAAGAAAGGCCGTTCATAGGTCGAGTACAGGTACGGGGTGTACGCCTCGAACTCAGCGGCACAGGTGTCAACCGTCTTGAAGACAGGCACTATCCCTGCGTCTTTCAAGGCAGCTTTAATCTCGTCCTCTGTCTTGCCTGAAAGCGAGGCAAGGTTCTTTATGGAGAAGCCCGCCTCCTTGGCCTTTCTCAAAATCTCCTTTGAGAGCTGGCCAGAGCGGCCCTGCCAGAAGACGCCTTCTTCTATTTCGACTATCTCTCTTATATTGTTGAGGAACCAGCGGTCGATATTCGTGAGCTCGTGAATGTCGTCCACATGGAGCCCGCCCCTCAAGGCCTCGGCTATATACCAGAGCCTTTCAGACCTCGGGGTCTTGAGCATGGATTTTATGACATCCATCTCAGGCTCGGTCGGCCTGAATACGGGCTCGGGACGGCCTGTGCGTATTTTGCTCTCAAAGCCGTAGCTTCCCGTCTCAAGCGACCTCATGGCCTTCAGGAGCGCTTCCTTGAAGGTCCTGCCCATTGCCATGGCCTCGCCGACGGACTTCATCTGCGTGGTCAAAGTGGGGTCTGCCTTTGAGAATTTTTCGAACGCGAACCTCGGTATTTTAACTACCACATAATCTATTGTCGGTTCGAAAGAAGCCGGAGTTTTTTTGGTGATATCGTTGGCAATCTCATCTAACGAGTACCCAACAGCGAGCTTTGCCGCGAACTTGGCGATGGGAAAGCCCGTTGCCTTGCTCGCCAGCGCCGAAGACCTGGAGACCCTCGGGTTCATCTCAATGACATAGACCTTGCCGTTCTCCGGGTTCATGGAGAACTGTATGTTCGACCCGCCGGTATCGACGCCTATCTCCCTGATTATACGGATGGACGCGTCACGGAGCACCTGGTATTCCTTGTCAGTGAGCGTCTGCGCCGGGGCGACCGTGATGGAATCACCGGTGTGCACGCCCATGGGGTCGAAGTTCTCGATAGAGCAGATGATGACGACATTGTCGTTCTTGTCCCTCATCACCTCGAGCTCGAACTCTTTCCAGCCTATTACCGATTCTTCTATGAGTATCTCGCTTACCGGGCTGCAGT
>MGPK01000025.1:847-6593 GCA_001795535.1 Deltaproteobacteria bacterium GWA2_54_12 | reverse complement strand
ATGTCTTGCCGTGGTCGACGTGCCCTATGGTGCCGACGTTAAGATGCGCTTTTCCCCTCTCAAATTTAGCCTTGCTCATTTTGTCCTCCGGATTCCCTTTTAAAAATTTTTATTTGCCCTGGACCTTCGCGGTCAGCACTTCCGTGACCGAGTTGGGCACCTGCTCGTAATGCGAGAACTGCATCGTGTAAGTTGCCCTGCCCTGCGTCTTGGACCTCAGGTCGGTCGAATACCCGAACATGTTCGCGAGCGGGACATGGGCGGCGACAACCTGAAAGCCGCCCCTTGATTCCATGCCCTGTATCTTGCCTCTTCTCGAGTTGAGGTCGCCTATGACATCGCCCATGAACTGCTCGGGAACGACGACCTCTACGGACATGATAGGCTCAAGGAGAATGGGGCCAGCGGACTTGACCGCGTCCTTGAAGGCCATCGAACCGGCAATCTTGAAGGCCATCTCAGATGAGTCGACATCATGGTACGAACCGTCAACGAGCGTAACCTTCACATCGACGACCGGGAAGCCTGCCATGGGGCCTGATTCAGAAGCCTCTCTCATGCCGTTTTCAACCGGGTTAATATATTCTTTCGGGATGGAACCGCCGACTGTCTTATTGACAAACTCGAAGCTTTTGCCCTTTTCGCCAGGCTCTATCTCTATTACGACATGGCCGTACTGGCCGCGTCCGCCCGTCTGCCTGATGTACTTGCCTTCGGTCCTCGCCTTCCTGGTGATGGTCTCCCTGTAGGCGACCTGGGGCTTGCCGACCGACGCCTCGACCTTGAACTCCCTCAGCATCCTGTCGACGATGATCTCGAGATGGAGCTCGCCCATTCCGGCGATAATGGTCTGACCTGTCTCTTCATCCGTCTTTACGCGGAAGGAAGGGTCCTCGACAGCGAGCTTCTGGAGCGCGATGCCGAGCTTTTCCTGGTCAGACTTCGTCTTGGGTTCTATGGCGATCGATATAACCGGCTCGGGGAATTCCATTGCCTCGAGCACGATTGGCTTTTCTACATCGCAGATGGTGTCGCCGGTGGTCGTGTTCTTGAGGCCCACGGCCGCGGCTATGTCGCCAGCGTAGACTTCCTTGACTTCTTCACGCTTGTTGGCGTGCATCTTGACGATCCTGCCGATTCTCTCCTTGGAGTCCTTCTTGGAGTTCAAGACATAAGAGCCGGCGGTCATACAGCCGGAATACACTCTGAAGAAGGTAAGCTGTCCCACGAAGGGGTCGGTCATTATCTTGAAAGCCAGCGCGGACAAAGGCGCGTTGTCTTCAGTAGGTCTGGTGGTTTCCTCGTCCGTTTCCGGGTCGATGCCCTTAACATCCGGGATGTCGATCGGGGAAGGCAGGTAATCAACGACGGTGTCCAAGAGGAGCTGAACGCCCTTGTTCTTGAAGGACGAACCGCATATTACAGGCGTAAGCTCCATCGCTATGGTGCCTTTACGAATGGCGCTCATTATAGCCTCAGGGGCTACTGCCTCGCCCGCGAGATACTTCTCCATGATAGACTCATCGAAGTCAGCAGCGGCCTCGATCAGCTTTTCCCTGTACTCGGCGACCTGCTCGGCCATTTCAGCGGGAACATCGATCATCCTGTACTTGGCGCCCAGGGTCTCTTCGTCCCATACTATGCCCTTATTGAGGACGAGGTCGACAACACCCTTGAAGGTGTCTTCCTTGCCTATGGGGAGCTGTAGCAGGACCGGGCGGGCCTTGAGCCTGTCCACTATCATCGATACGACCCTGAAGAAGTCGGAACCGATGCGGTCCATCTTGTTTATGAAGGCTATCCTGGGCACATGGTACTTGTTCGCCTGTCTCCAGACGGTTTCGCTCTGGGGCTCTACGCCGCCAACCGAGCAGAACACGGCAACTGCGCCGTCAAGTACGCGAAGCGATCTCTCGACTTCAATGGTGAAGTCGACATGGCCCGGAGTGTCTATTATATTGATGCGGGTGTCTCTCCAGGAACAGGTCGTCGCGGCAGAGGTAATGGTGATTCCCCTCTCCTTCTCCTGCTCCATCCAGTCCATCGTAGCGGTACCCTCATGGACTTCACCGATTTTGTAAGTCACACCGGTGTAGTACAGGATCCTCTCCGTGGTCGTGGTCTTGCCCGCATCTATGTGGGCCATAATCCCGATATTTCTCTGTCTGTCTAACGGTATCTGCCTTGCCAAAGCGACAACTCCTCGATAAGAAACTCTGCGCTTCCGTTAATAAAGCTGGCCCCTGAAGCGCGAGACCTGCTCCTGCACTATCTGATTTTAAACCTGCTTGTTTAACACAAAAAGGGGTGTAACGCTTCCATGCGCCGCGGTCAAGCCGCGGAGCACGAGCCGGGGTTACCAGCGGTAATGAGCGAAAGCCTTGTTGGCCTCTGCCATCTTGTGTACATCTTCCCTCTTCTTAACAGAACCGCCCTTGTTGTTCGAGGCGTCGATTATCTCTCCGGCGAGTCTTTCCATCATCGACTTTTCGCCGCGGGCCCTGGAGTAGTTCACCAGCCACCTGAGCGCAAGAGACATCTTCCTCTCAGGCCTGACCTCGACCGGGACCTGATATGTTGCGCCGCCGACTCTCCTGGACTTTACTTCCAGTATGGGCTTAACATTCTCGATAGCCTTCTTGAACACCTTTATGGCTTCGGTCTTGGTCTTTTCTTCGACAAGTCCGAAAGCTCCATACAGGATGCCTTCAGCCTTGCTTTTCTTGCCGTCCTCGGTCAGCTTGTTTATAAGCTTCATCAGGACCTTATCACCGAACTTAGGATCCGGCAGCACATCTCTTTTTGGAACATTCCCCTTACGAGGCATTGACCTTCCTCCTTAAAAACAACTCAGCAATATTACTTAGGCCTCTTGGCCCCGTATTTCGAGCGAGACTGCTTCCTGTCGGCGACACCCATCGCGTCAAGAGTTCCTCTGACGATATGATACCTGACTCCCGGAAGGTCCTTTACCCTGCCGCCCCTGATGAGCACAACCGAGTGCTCCTGCAGGTTGTGGCCGACTCCCGGTATGTAGGAGGTGACCTCCATGCTGTTTGTGAGCCTTACTCTGGCTACCTTACGGAGCGCCGAGTTCGGCTTCTTGGGCGTGGTGGTGTAGACCCTTACGCACACTCCCCTTTTCTGGGGGCAGCTACCCAGGGCCGGAGACGCCGTCTTGACATTGGGCTTCTGCCTGCCCTTGCGAACTAGCTGATTAATCGTAGGCATAAAACATTACCTTTCCAAAATTCGTTTGCCTGGTGGCGTAAATCAAAGCAATCTACCAGCTTCCAGGTACCTTGTCAAGGACTAAATACCTTGACATCGCTGGTTGTTGAAACTTTTTTCCTGAAAAACAGAAGAAAGGTATCTTACTCTTTTTTCTGGCCGTAATCAAGAATAGAATTGGGGTAAGACCGCTTTTTTTTAAGCGGTCTCCTGTACCCCGTCTTCTTCCTTCTCAACTTCGGTCTTTTCAAGGGTCGTCTCAGCCCCGGCCACGAACTTCGTGTACTGCCTGAAGCCCGAGCCTGCCGGTATGAGGCGGCCCATTATGACATTCTCCTTGAGGCCGCGCAGGTAATCTATCTTGCCTTCGATCGCGGCGCCCGTCAACACCTTCGTGGTCTCCTGGAAAGAGGCTGCGGATATGAAGGACTCGGTCGACAGCGACGCCTTGGTGATGCCCTGCAGGAGCGGTTCAGCCACAGCAGGCTTCTTGCCCTTCTGTATTACCCTGTCGTTCTCATCGTCGAACAAATAACGCTCGACCTGCTCGCCTATGAGGAGGTTGGTGTCTCCGGCATCCTTTATCTTGACTCTCCTCAGCATCTGCCTGACGATTGTCTCTATGTGCTTGTCGTTTATCTTGACGCCCTGGAGCCTGTAGACCTCCTGTACCTCGTCCACGAGGTACTTCGCGAGTTCCTTGACGCCGAGAACGCGCAGGATGTCGTGCGGGTTCGCGCTGCCGTCCATCAGAGGCTCTCCGGCCCTTACGCGGTCGCCTTCCCTTACGCTTATGTGCTTGCCCTTGGGTATGAGATACTCCTTGGGCTCGCCGGTCTCAGGCGTCACGACGACCTTCCTCTTGCCTTTTGTGTCCTTGCCGAATGAAACGAGGCCGTCGATTTCGCTTATGACCGCCGTTTCCTTGGGCTTTCTGGCCTCGAAGAGCTCAGCGACCCTCGGGAGACCTCCGGTGATGTCCTTGGTCTTTGTCGTCTCCCTCGGTATCTTGGCGATTATGTCGCCGGCCTTGACCACATCTCCCTCGCCTATCGTCAGAATGGCGCTGACGGGCAGGAGGTATCTGGCCTCGATATTCGAGTTGGCTATCTTCTGAGTCCTTCCGGACTCGTCCTTGATGGATATTCTGGGCCTGAGGTCCGATTCCTTATAGGTCACGATGACCTTGCTGGAAAGACCAGTCACCTCGTCGACCTGCTCCCTCATCGTCTTGCCGTCTTCGATATCGCCGAACCTGATGATACCGCTGACCTCGGTGATGATGGGGATGGTATAAGGGTCCCAGTCGGCAATGACAGTGCCCTGGGCGACCTTCTGCCCCTCAGGCACGCGGAGCCTCGCTCCGTATATCACGCCGTCCTTCTCGCGGTCCCTGCCCTGCTCGTCCTGAATGGAGATGTCTCCGTTCCTGTTCATGACGATGGACTCGCCCCTGGAGTTCATCGAAACATTCAGGTTGTGGTACTTGACGAAGCCTTCGTGACGGGCCTCTAAGGTCGTCTGCTCGGCGCGCCTGGATGCGGTTCCGCCTATATGGAAGGTCCTCATCGTAAGCTGCGTGCCGGGCTCTCCGATCGACTGGGCCGCTATGACTCCGACAGCCTCGCCCAACTCGACCATCCTGCCGCGCGTCAGGTCTCTTCCGTAGCACTTTATGCAAATGCCCCTGGTCGACCTGCATGTGAGCACGGACCTTATCTTTACCCTGTCAACTCCGGCCTCTTCTATCCTGTCGACCTTTGCCTCGTCTATTTCTTCGTTAGCGTGAACGAGGATCTCTTTGCTGAACGGCTCGAGCACTTCCTCGAGGGCGACTCTTCCGAGTATCCTCTCGCCGATAGGCTCGATTATCTCGCCGCCTTCAACAAGGGAGCTCATGTAGATGCCGTCCAGTGTGCCGCAGTCCTGCTCAGCTATGATAGCGTCCTGAGCGACATCGACAAGCCTCCTGGTGAGGTAACCGGAGTTGGCGGTCTTCAAGGCCGTGTCGGCCAGACCCTTCCTGGCTCCGTGAGTCGATATGAAGTACTGGAGAACCGTCAGGCCCTCCCTGAAGTTAGCCGTAATCGGCGTTTCGATGATCTCGCCCGAAGGCTTTGCCATCAAGCCCCTCATTCCGGCCAGCTGTCTTATCTGCTGCGCGGAACCCCTGGCGCCGGAGTCGGCCATGATGAATATGGGGTTGAAGCTCGGCGCCCTTCTCTCAGTGCCGTCCTCGTCCGTGACGGCGTCGGTCGAAAGCTCTCTGAGCATTTCCTCGGCTATCTCTTCCGTGGCCTGCGCCCAGATGTCTATGACCTTGTTGTAGCGCTCGCCGTCGGTTATGAGACCCTCGTTGTACTGCTTCTGTATCTCCTTGACCTCTTCATAGGCCGAGTCAAGCAGCACGCCCTTGCGGGACGGTATCTTCATGTCATCGATACAGATCGAGATGCCGGCCTTGGTCGCGTACTGGTAGCCAAGGTCCTTCAATCTGTCCGCGAGTATTACGGTC
>MGPK01000025.1:0-830 GCA_001795535.1 Deltaproteobacteria bacterium GWA2_54_12 | reverse complement strand
GTGTCAACGAGCTTGCCGTCCATCTTGACCTTGATGGCGGCCTGCAGATGCACCACGGTCGAGTCGTACGCTGCCCTCACCTCGTCGGTGGAGCCGAACGACTTGCCCTCGCCCTTGACGCCCGGGCGGTTTCTCGTGAGGTAGTAAAGCCCCAGCACGATGTCCTGGGTTGGGACGATAATCGGCTTTCCGTGCGCCGGGGAGAGGATGTTGTTGGTCGACATCATCAGTACTCTCGCCTCGACCTGCGCCTCGATGGAAAGAGGCACATGCACGGCCATCTGGTCTCCGTCGAAGTCCGCGTTAAAGGCGGTACAAACGAGCGGATGGAGCTGTATGGCCTTGCCCTCTATGAGTATGGGCTCGAAGGCCTGGATGCCGAGCCTGTGAAGGGTCGGCGCCCTGTTGAGCATTACCGGATGTTCCCTTATGACCTCGTCAAGGACATCCCAGACCTCGGGGCGTTCCTTCTCGAGCATCTTCTTGGCGCTCTTTATTGTGGTTGCGTAACCGTGCTCTTCGAGCTTCTGATAGATGAAGGGCTTAAAGAGCTCAAGGGCCATCTTCTTGGGAAGGCCGCACTGGTGAAGCCTCAGGTCAGGGCCAATGACGATGACCGAGCGGCCTGAGTAGTCGACTCTCTTACCGAGAAGGTTCTGCCTGAAACGGCCGCCCTTGCCTTTGATCATGTCGGAAAGGGACTTCAGCGGCCTCTTGTTCTGACCGGTTATTATGCGGCCTCTCCTGCCGTTATCGAACAGGGCGTCAACGGCCTCCTGGAGCATCCTCTTCTCGTTCCTGATGATGATATCAGGGGCGTTGAGCTCCAT
>MGPK01000024.1 GCA_001795535.1 Deltaproteobacteria bacterium GWA2_54_12 | reverse complement strand
GAGAACTTCCATACCTTCATAGGCTACAGGGGCGAGTACCTGTTTGACGCCAGGGACACAAAGAGCTACCTGACGCTGCGCATACAGCCCAAAGCCGACAAATACTACCTGCTTGAGCTGGTGGACGACCCCAGGGGCAAAAAGACTACCGAGACAAAAGTCATTACCACGGACGGCGTACCAAAGACCGTGAAAGAGATAAAGACCACCGAACAGTTAAAGATATCCGCACAGATAGCCAAGAGGTTCAAGAATGTCGTGGTAAGGGGCGGTATTATCGAATCCAGCGGAGGCGCCGGAATCGACTACTACATGTTCCAGGACAGGGTCAGGTGGACGCTCGAGGCATTTGACTTCGCGAGCGAAGGCAACGCCCATCTGAAAGCCGGGGCCACATGGAACCTGAGCAAATTTTTCTTCCTCACCGCCGGATATGACGACTTCGTAAGCAATGTCGGCCTGCGCTCCGCCTACCTTGGCCTGGGCCTGCAGTTCCAGGACGAAGACCTGAAGTACCTGCTTTCCAACGCCCCTGTTTCCTTCTGACGCTCAGAAACCCTTGATTTAAACCTCAAAAAAAGATAAAAGATAACGGCAGGCCCGAGGGCCTGCCGCCGGTTTTCCGGCCAGGAAACCTCTTTAAAACCCTTGCGGCAAACCCTTGAAAAAAAGAAGGCGGGTCTTGGGGCCGCTTTCGATGTCGGCACCACGACGGTCGTCTGCGCTCTTGTTGACCTTGAGGCAGGCAGCGTGCTCGCCACCGAAAGCCTTCCGAACCCGCAGGCCATATGGGGTCGCGATGTCATCGCCCGCATGGACGCCGCGATAAGCCGCAAAGGGGCGCTTGAGGAGCTTTCCGCCGCGATAAGAGATGCCTGCAAAGGCCTGCTTATTTCGCTTGCCGGAGACTCTCTGGCCGATATCAGGCTGGCGACCGCCGCGGGAAACAGCGTGATGGAACACCTTTTCCTTGGTGTTTCCCCTGAGCCGCTCTCAAGAGTGCCGTACAAGCCAGCCTTCAAGGAGGCGCAGGTGATAGAGGCCAAAGACGCCGGTCTCGGGCTCGGCTGCGGGCTTTATGTCTTCCCTCTCATCGGCGGTTTTGTCGGCGGGGACGCCGTTGCTGTAGCACTTACACTTGGTATGCCAGGCGGCGGCAAACCAGTCCTTGCGATAGACATAGGCACAAACAGCGAAATACTGCTCTCGTCCGGCGGGGTCCTTTACGCGACATCTGCCGCCGCAGGCCCGGCCTTTGAAGGTGGTGAAGTCAGGTTCGGCATGGTGGCCGCCCCCGGGGCGATCCAGGGCGTAAAGATAGAAGACGACACCGTAATACTCGATGTAATAGGCAAAGGCACGCCAAAAGGCATTTGCGGCTCCGGGCTCATTGAAGCGGCGGCTGCTCTCCTTAAAGCGGGCATCATCGAAAGCACCGGCAGGATAAAGGACAGGGACGAGGTAGATAGCAACCTTTCGTCGAGGATAAAGGCAGGCCCGGAGGGCAACTCATTTACCCTGTACAGGGGGGCCTCAGGCGAAGTGGCTGTCACCCAGGACGACATAAGGGCCCTGCAAACCGCGAAGTCCGCGACCAGGGCAGGCGTTACAATGCTCCTCATGAAGGCTGGAATAGGACCGGAAGACATCGCTACTGTATATATAGCAGGGGCTTTCGGCAGTCATTTGAAGGAAGAGGGCCTCAGGGCCATAGGGCTTCTTGACGAATCGTGGACCGACATCCGCACGGTCGGGGACGCGGCCCTCGAAGGCGCCGTGCTTGCCCTTGACGACGAAAGAAAAAAAGAAGCCGGGGCAATCGCCTGGCAGGCCCGTTATGTCTCGCTTTCAGGCAGCGCGCATTTTGAGCGCGAGTTTATAAAGAACATGAATTTCTAAGATTACTGAAAAATTATTCAGGCTGCTCAAAAAGCTCCACTGCGGGACTGCGAAGAGAGCGAGGAATGAGGCGTACTTTGTTTGTACGCCGCAATGACGCGCTTTGAGGCCAACAAAGCAGATGGAAGCTTGAGGCAGCCTCAATCCAGGAGGAAAGATTCAAGATGAGAAGGATAAGAAGGGCAATAATAAGCGTAACTGACAAGACCGGCATCGCGGAGTTCGCGAAGGAGCTCTCGGCCGCGGGGGTCGAGATAATCTCGACCGGCGGCACTGCCGAACTCATAAAGAATACCGGCGTGAATGTCATACCAATCTCCTCCTACACCGGCTTTCCCGAGATGCTGGATGGAAGGCTCAAGACGCTGCACCCGAAGATACACGGCGGCATACTCGGAATACGGGATAACGCCACCCACGCAAAAGAGATGGAGACCAACGGCATACTCCCCATCGACATGGTCGTGGTAAACCTCTACGCCTTCGAAGAGACGATAGCCAAGGGCTGCACGCTCGAAGACGCCATAGAGAACATCGACATAGGCGGGCCCACTATGCTGAGGGCCGCCGCCAAGAACTGGAACGATGTCGCAGTCGTAGTAGACCCGGCTGATTACGGAAAGATAATCTCCGAGATGAACGATAAGAAGGGCTGCCTTGGAAAGGATACGCGCTTTGGACTTGCCAGAAAAGTCTTCCAGACGACAGCCAGGTATGACGCCGCCATCTCCAACTACCTTGGCACTGTGCCCGACGCGCCGGAAATCGAGCCGAAAAAGCTCTTCTCAGATACCTACACAGAGCAGTACGAAAAGATAATGGACCTCCGGTACGGCGAGAACCCGCACCAGAAAGCCGCCTTCTACAGGAAGCGCGTAAAAGGCTCGGCCGGGCTGGCTGACGCTAAATGCCTCCAGGGCAAGGAGCTTTCCTACAACAACATACTCGACCTCAACGCCGTGCTCTCCCTCGTGTCCGAGTTCCATGAGCCTGCGGCCGTCATAGTGAAGCACAACAACCCCTGCGGCACCGCCGTATCAAAGAACGGCCTCTTGGCGGCCTACAAGCTCGCATACGAGTGCGACAAGACTTCCGCCTTCGGCGGCATCGTCGGAGTCAACAGGAAGGTCACGAAGGAACTGGCCGAAGAGCTCGGAAAGATATTCCTCGAGGCCGTAATAGCCCCGGGCTTTGACAAGGAAGCCCTCGAACTCCTGTCCACGAAGAAGAACCTGAGACTTCTCGACATAGCGAGCGTCAAGCCCGAAGCGCTCTACTTCGGCCCAACCGACCTCGACATAAAGAGGGTCTCGGGCGGCCTTCTGGTCCAGACGCTTGACCTCGAGAGCGCGGCAGACCTCAAGATAGTCACGGAAAGAGGCCCCAACGACAAGGAGCTCGAAGACCTCCTGTTCGCGTGGAGCGTATGCAAGCATGTAAAGAGCAACGCCATCATATTCGCCCGCGACACCAGGACAGTCGGCGTCGGCGCTGGGCAAATGTCCAGGATAGACTCGACCAGGATAGCGGCCCAGAAGGCCAGCGACGCTGGGTTAGAGGTCAAGGGCTCAGTCATGGCCTCTGACGCGTTCTTCCCGTTCAGGGACAATGTCGACGCGGCTGCCCACCACGGAGTCACGGCGATAATCCAGCCCGGCGGCTCCATAAGGGACGAAGAAGTGATAAAGGCCGCGAACGAGAACGGCATAGCGATGGTCTTTACGGGCGTAAGGCATTTCAGGCACTGATCTGTTGGAGCTCTAAAAATTAGATATTTTTTCCGAGGTCGAGGCTTATGTGGAAGTAAAAAGCGGAGCATATATGTTTATATGTGAGCATTTTTAACTTTCGCCCTAACGAAAAGATCGGGAAAAAGAGCAATTTTTCAAGGAGCCGTAATGAAAGTACTGATAGTAGGAGGCGGAGGCAGAGAGCACGCGCTCGCCTGGAAACTCTCTCAGAGCAGTCGCGTAACAAAGCTCTTTATCGCCCCGGGCAACCCCGGCACGGCCATGCACGGCGAGAATGTCCCAATCGCCGCCGAAGAGATAGAAGAGCTCAAGGCATTTGCCTTGCGCGAAAAAATCGACTTCACGGTCGTGGGCCCGGAGTTGCCGCTGACGCTCGGCATAACCGATTCCTTCTCAGATGCCGGCCTCCTGGTCTTCGGCCCGTCAAAGGCCGCCGCCGAGCTGGAGGGGAGCAAGGCCTTCAGTAAAGAGTTGATGCTGCGCCACAACATACCGACGGCCTTTTACAAGAAATTTGAGGACGCTGCCGAGGCGAAGGCGTATATCGAGACCCACAACCAGCCTCTGGTCGTCAAGGCCGACGGGCTTGCCGCGGGAAAGGGCGTGGTGATATGCCAGAGTGCTCAAGAAGCCATTGAAGCCGTCGACCTCATAATGACCGAGAAGGCCTTTGGCTCAGCCGGAAAGAAGATAATAATAGAAGAATTCCTCGTCGGCGAAGAGGCCTCTTTCCTCGCCATCACAGACGGCAGGACAGTCCTGCCGCTGGCCCCGGCGCAGGACCACAAGGCGATTTTCGACGGAGACAGAGGCCCTAACACGGGCGGCATGGGCGCTTACTCCCCTGCCCCGGTCCTGACCCCGGAGTTGCAAAAAAAGATCATGGAAAGGGTCATGCTTCCGGCCGTTCGCGGCATGGAGAAAGAGGGCAGGCCCTACAAGGGCATCCTCTACGCCGGGCTCATGATGACAAAAACCGGGCCAAAGGTGCTGGAGTTCAATTGCAGGTTCGGAGACCCCGAGACCCAGCCGATACTGATGAGACTCGGCTCGGACCTTCTGGAAGCGCTCCTTGCGGCTGCCAAAGGCAATCTGGATGAAGTCTCCCTTGAATGGAAAAAAGAAGCGGCTGTCTGCGTAGTCATGGCCGCCAAAGGCTACCCCGGCGAGTACCTGAAGGGGAGCGAGATAAAGGGCCTGGACATGGCAGCACTCCTCCCTGATACGGTTGTCTTCCACGCAGGCACAACGAGGCGCGACGGCAAGGTAGTCACTTCAGGCGGCAGGGTACTTGGAGTAACGGCCCTCGGGGCCGACATAAAGACCGCTATAGAGAACGCCTACAAGGCTGTCGCTCTCATTGATTGGGAAGGCGCGCAGTACAGGACAGACATAGGGAAAAAGGCCCTGAGATAAGCTAACAGATTACTGAAAAAATCAATTTTGTTCAGGCTGCTCAAAAAGCTCCATATGCAAGGCGTCGAGGAGCGAGGAATGAGGCGTACTTTGTTTGTACACCGCAATTACGCGCTTTGAAGCCAACGACGCAGATGGAAGCTTGAGGCGGCCTGCTTTGGAGGAAGATAGATGTCTTCGAAACCGTTGGTAGGCATATTGATGGGCAGCGACTCTGACCTTCCCGTAATGGAAGAGGCCGCGAAAATATTAAAAGACTTCGGTATACCGTATGAGATGACCATCTCTTCGGCCCACAGGACCCCGAAGAGGACCTCCGAGTACGCGCAGAGCGCCGAAGGGCGCGGCATAAAGGTGATAATAGCGGGTGCAGGCAGCGCGGCCCACCTCGCGGGCTTTATAGCCGCCGAGACGACCCTGCCGGTAATAGGCGTACCAATCGACTCAAGCCCGTTGAACGGCCTCGACTCTCTCCTTTCCACCGTGCAGATGCCCGGAGGAGTGCCTGTTGCGTCGATGTCCATAGGAAAGGCCGGAGCAAAGAACGCGGGGATTTTCGCGGCCCAGATACTGGCCGTATCCGACCCAGCGCTTCGCGAAGCCTTGAAGGCGCACCGCGAAGACATGGCCCGGCAGGTCGAGGCCAAGGCGGAGAAACTGAAGGCCTGAATTGGATAACAGACCGCTCATAATCAATGCTGACGCCGACTATACGCCCGCCATTGAAATATTCATGGCTGGCGGCATAATCGCGTACCCGACTGAGACATTCTACGGCCTGTGCGTGCCATTGAAATATTCATGGCTGGCGGCATAATCGCGTACCCGACTGAGACATTCTACGGCCTGTGCGT
>MGPK01000023.1:25751-26306 GCA_001795535.1 Deltaproteobacteria bacterium GWA2_54_12 | reverse complement strand
ATTGCGGCGGTGTCCTGAAAATCTGAATGCATGACGCGGACCCGAAAGACAGGGAACTTCGGGAGCGCGTGATCCGCGCGGCCAGCGATTATTACGAGTTCCACCACAAGCCGCGCAAACCGTTTTCGCCCGGGGACCGTATCCCTTATGCCGGACGGGTGTTCGACGGGAAGGAAATCGCGGCGCTCGTAGACGCATCCCTGGACTTTTGGCTCACTGCGGGGAGATACGCCGACCGCTTCGAGAAGGAGTTCGCGGAGTTCCTCGGGGTCCGCAACTGCTCACTGGTTAACTCCGGCTCCTCGGCGAACCTGCTTGCCTTCGCCGCTCTCACCTCGCCGAAACTCGGCCCCCGAAAGATCGGGAAGGGGGACGAGGTCATCACCGTGGCGGCCTGCTTCCCGACCACCGTGGCACCGATCCTCCAGCATGGCGCCGTACCGGTCTTTGTCGATGTCACGATCCCCTCGTACAACATCGACTGCAACCGGCTTGAAGATGCCCTGTCGAAGAAGACCAGGGCCGTGTTTCTCGCACACACCCTCGGCAACCCCT
>MGPK01000023.1:25566-25722 GCA_001795535.1 Deltaproteobacteria bacterium GWA2_54_12 | reverse complement strand
CACATGACGATGGGGGAAGGCGGCGCGGTCTACACAGATGATCCGATGCTGAAAGCATTGGTGGAATCGTTCCGGGACTGGGGACGGGACTGCTGGTGCCCCCCCGGGCGGGACAACACCTGCAGGAACCGCTTCTCGCGCCAATTCGGCGAACTC
>MGPK01000023.1:0-25558 GCA_001795535.1 Deltaproteobacteria bacterium GWA2_54_12 | reverse complement strand
GTACGACCACAAGTATGTCTATTCCCATTTCGGCTACAACCTCAAGGCGACGGATCTCCAGGCGGCCGTCGGGTGCGCGCAGCTTGAGAAACTTCCGGGGTTCATCGAATCGCGGAAGCGGAACTGGAAGACGCTGCGCGAGGGGTTGGCCGATCTGTCGGGAGTGTTCATTCTTCCGGAGCCTTCCCCCGAAGCGGATCCGTCCTGGTTCGGGTTCCTGTTGACCGTGAGGGAAGAAGCGGGATTCGGGAGAGAGGAAATCGTTGCATATCTGGAGAAAAACGGTATCCAGACCCGGATGCTGTTCGCCGGCAACCTCGTCAAGCATCCCTGTTTCGACGAGATGCGGGCGAGCGGCGAGGGGTACCGGGTCGCAGGCGAGTTGACGAACACCGACCGGATCATGCGGGACACGTTCTGGATCGGGGTCTACCCAGGCTTGACTCCTTCCATGATCGAATACACGGTCGGGAAAATTCGGGAATTCGTCTCCGGCCGCAAATGATCCGCGGGGAAAAGGATCGGTGATGAAATACCGGCTGTCCACGGCGGCGGGGAACCTGGAAGGCCAGCCCATGTTCAAGGTCCTGGCCAAAGTCCAGGAACTTGAGCGGCAGGGCAGGGACATCGTCCATTTCGAGATCGGCGACCCGGACTTTGACACGCCCCCGAACATCGTCAATACGGCATGCGAAGCGCTCAAGAATGGGGACACCCACTACACCAGCTCGATGGGTTTGCACGAGTTTCGGGAGGCGGTGCGGCAGACCACATCCCGGACGCGGGGGTTCACCCCTTCCATCGACCAGGTCCTCGTCACCCCGAGCGCAAACATCATCGTCTACTATGCGATTCGCTGTCTCGTGAACCCCGGCGACGAGATCATCGTGCCGGACCCCGGATTCCCCTCGTACTACTCCGCCATCAATTTCTGTGGTGCGGTGCCGGTTCGAGTTCCCCTCCGGGAGGAGAACGAATTCCGGATGGACCCCGAAGACGTTCGTGGTCGCATCACGGACAGAACGCGGATGATCATCCTCAATTCCCCCCAGAACCCTACCGGCGCGGTGATGACGCCCGAAGAAATCGACCGGATGGCCGAAATCGCGGAGGAGCATCAAGTGGTTCTCTTCAGCGACGAGGTGTACGCGCGGATGATCTTCGAAAACCGCACCGCCTTCCGGAGCCCTTCCACCCGTGACCATTGCAGGAAACGGACGATCGTGGCCAACGGGTTCAGCAAGGCGTTCGCGATGACCGGCTGGCGGCTGGGAGTCGCCATCGGGCCCGAAGACGTCATCGAAAAGATGGGGCTCCTTCTGCAGACGACCTCCTCCTGTGTCTCTCCTTTTATCCAGCGGGCCGGGATTGAAGCCATCCTTGGGGATCAGACCGCCGTCTTGGCCATGATGAACGAGTACAGGGAACGAAGGGACCTGCTGGTCGCCGGACTCAACTGGATCCCGGGGATCCGTTGCCTGAAGCCCGGCGGAGCCATCTATGTTTTCCCGAACATCTCGGCGACAGGGCTCTCCAGCGAGGAGTTCGCGGATCACATGCTGGAAAAGGCCAGCGTCGCCCTGCTGCCGGGGACCAACTTCGGGCCGGGTGGGAAGGGGTTCGTCCGGCTCTGTTGCGCGATCTCGAAACCGAGGATCGAGGAAGGGATCCGCCGGATCCGGGAAGCGGTCGCGAATTTGGAGATGAAGGAGAAGAAATGATCCGGGTTGCGGACTATGTGGCGGAATACATTCACTGGCTCGGGGTGAGGGACGTGTTCATGGTGTCGGGCGGGGGAGTGATGTTCCTGACCGACGGCGTAGCCAAGCACCCGGGCCTGCGGGCGGTGTGCAACCACCACGAACAGGCGACCGCGATGGCCGCTGTGTCGTACGCCAAGTACAGGGAGGATCTGGGGGTCGCGTACGTCACGACCGGCTGCGGCGGCACCAACGCTCTGACCGGCCTTCTGGGGGGGTGGCAGGACAACGTCTCGTGCCTGTTCATCTCCGGCCAGTGCAAACGGAAGGAAACCATCCGGAATTCGGGGCTGAGACTGCGCCAGTTCGGCGTCCAGGAGGCCGACATCATCGCGGTCGTGGAATCCCTCACCAAGTACGCGGTGATGGTGAACGATCCGGGCAAGATCGCCTATCACTTGGACGAGGCCGTGCATCTCGCCAGGTCCGGCAGGCCGGGACCGGTGTGGCTCGACATCCCCCTCGATGTGCAGGGGGCGCTCGTCGATCCGGAGAAACTGGAGAGATTTGTTCCGTCCGGGCAGGAAACGGAAGCGGCGCCCACCGACGCGGAACTCCGCCACGTCGGCGAACTTCTTTGCGGATCGAAGCGCCCGATCATCGTGGCGGGGCAGGGAATCCGGTTGGCGAAGGCGATCCCATCATTCCGATCGTTCGTCGAGAAGCACCGGATTCCCGTCGTGGCGTCGCGGCTGGGGATCGATCTTCTGCCGAGCGATCACCCGCTCTTCATCGGCAGGATCGGGACCAAGGGAGACCGCGCGGGGAATTTCGCCGTCCAGAATGCAGACCTGGTCCTCGCGGTGGGCAGCCGTTTCAGCGTCAGCTCCACCGGCCACGAGTACGACAAGTTCGCGCGGGAGGCGAAGATCGTCGTGGTGGACGTTGACCCGGTCGAGCACCGGAAAAACACGGTCCGCATCGACCGGTTCATCCATGCCGACGCGGGGGACTTTCTGGGAAAATTCCGGCCGCCGGAAACGCCGGATACCGCCGCCTGGGTGAAGAGATGCCTCGGGTGGAAGGCGAAGTGGCCCGTCTGCCTGCCGGAATACGCCGAGGCGAAGGGAGGAATCAACCTGTACTACTTCGTGGACCGGATATCCCGGAAAATGAGGAATGACTCGGTGATCGTCTCCGACGCCGGGTCCTCCTTCTACGTGGTTTCTCAAGGTGTCCAGGTTCGGGACGGCCAGCGCTACATCACCTCGGGTGGCCAGGCGGACATGGGGTACACGCTCCCCGCGACCATCGGGATCAGCATCGCCAGGGGAGGGAAAGAGGTCTTGGGAGTGACGGGAGACGGGTCCTTCCAGATGAACATCCAGGAACTCCAGACGGTTGTCCACTACGACCTGCCGGTGAAGATCTTCGTCTGGAACAACGACGGCTATCTCTCGATCCGGGCGTCCCAGTCGAAGTTCTTCGAGGGTCGCTTCATCGGCACGGACAAGACGTCCGGAGTGTCGTTCCCGGAGGTGGAGAAGATCGCCAATGCGTACGGCATCAAGTATTTCCGGGTTGAGGAGAGCGCCAAGCTGGACGGCGTGCTGGACGAGGTCCTCGAGTACCCCCAGGCTGTTCTATGCGAGGTGATGTGCCTTAGGGACCAGGAAGTTGTCCCCACCGCCGCCTCGCACAGGAAGGACGACGGGACGATGGTCTCGAGGCCGCTGGAGGACATGTATCCCTTCCTGGACCGCGACGAGTTCCGGAAGGAAATGATCGTCAAGCCGGTCGAAGAGTGAAGGCGAACAGCCCCGTTATCCGGGAAGACATCGATTTCATCATTGGAAGCATCGATGACTGGAGTCCGTTCAGCGGCGCGACGGTGCTCGTCTCGGGCGCGAGCGGGTTTATCCCGGCCTACATGGTCGAGGTCCTTCTCGCCTTGAACGAAAGGGGGATCTGCCGGAACACGGAAGTGATCGGCGTTGTACGGAACATCGAGAAGGCTCGGTCGCGGTTCGCCGATTACGCCGGAAGCAGTGACCTCCGGTTGATCGCCCACGACGTCAACATGCCGCTTGTCCATCCGGGGAAGGTCGACTTCATCGTGCACGCGGCGAGCCAGGCAAGCCCGAAATATTACGGCACGGATCCGGTCGGCACCCTCAGCGCCAACGTGATCGGCACATACAACCTCCTGGAGCTTGCAAGAAAAAAGAATACCCGGGACTTTCTCTTTTTCAGTAGCGGGGAGGTCTACGGCGAGGTGGACGAATCTCGGATGCCCATCAAAGAGGAGTGGTATGGGTATGTTGACCCGGTGAACGTCCGATCCTGTTACGCCGAGAGCAAGAGGATGGGTGAGACGATGTGCGTCTCATGGTCCCACCAGTTCGGCATTCCGGTCAAGATCGTCCGCCCGTTCCATACGTACGGCCCCGGCATGAACCTAGGCGACGGGCGGGTTTTTGCTGATTTCATCGCCGACGTGGTCCAGGGGCGGGACATCGTCATGAAGAGCGACGGGAGCGCGCTCCGGGCGTTCTGCTACCTGTCCGATGCGACCGTGGGATTTTTCAAGGTGCTGTTGAACGGCGGGAATTGCGAAGCATACAACGTCGGGAACGACAAGGGAGAGGTCAGCATCCTCCAGCTAGCGAGCATCCTCGTGGGGCTTTCCCCGGCGCGGGGGCTCAAGGTCATTCGACAGGAGATTCCCTCGGGGGGAGGCTACCTGAGGAGCCGGATCAGCCGGGCTTGCCCAGATATCTCGAAGATACGCGGCCTTGGATGGGAGCCCCGGTACACGGTCGAAGAAGGTTTCGCGCGAACTGTGAGGAGCTTTCTGCAATGAATCTGAGGAAGTTGAAGAACGAGTTCCGGGAAGGACGAATTTCGAAGCCCGAATACATCGACAGGATGCACGAGCATCACCGTCTGCTGTTCGAATACGCGAAATTCATCAAAGGCACCGATATCAAAAAGATCGAAATCACGGACGATTTCGTCATCATGACGTCGAGGGAAACAGACACCCGAATCGTCTGCGACTGCCAGGACAAGAGGATCGCACCGATCGAGATCCTGAACTTCGACGATTACGAGAAGAAAGATTTCGACATGATCCTGTCCCTGGTCCACGACGGAGACCGGGTCTTCGACATCGGCGGCAACATCGGCTGGTACTCGATCAATATTGCGAGAGCGAAGCCAAACACCAACGTCCTGGTCTTCGAACCGATTCCAAAGACCTACGGCTACCTGGCAAGGAACATTGAATTAAATGATGTGAAGAACGTTGAAGCGTTCAACTTCGGATTTTCGGACGTGGAAAAGGAAATCCCTTTTTTCTACTATCCGGAAGGTTCGGGAAATGCCTCCCTCGCGAACCTCTTCGGCAGCGACAGCGTAGTGCAGGTGCAAGCATGCGTGAAGTGTCTGGACGCTTTCGTGAAGGAGAACCCACCCGGGGTTGATTTCATCAAGTGCGACGTTGAAGGTGCGGAACTGTTCGTGTTCCGGGGGGGGATAAACGCGATCCGGAAACACAAGCCGGTCATCTTCAGCGAGTTGTTGCGGAAATGGGCCGGGAAGTTCAATTATCACCCTAACGAAGTGATTCGCCTTCTGGCCGGTGAGGGATACCGTTGTTTCACCGTGAGGGGAAAGGGGTTGGTAGAGTTTTTCCAGATGGATGAATCCAGCGTCGAGACGAATTTCTTCTTCCTGCACGGCGAAAAGCACAGGGACCGCATAGATTTCATGGTTTGCCCTTCCGAATGAGCCAAGACGGGTCGCTGATCTCCTTCTGCATACCCACGTACAATCGGGCGCCATTCCTCGAAGCGCTCCTCAGGGCGCTGGTGGAAGACAAGGGAGCCTTGCCCGTCGAAATCGTCGTCTCTGACAATTGCAGTACCGATAGAACGGGGAAAATTCTCGAGGAATATTCGGGGCGCCACGGGGTCCGGTACAGTCGAAACGGCGAGAACCTCGGGGCTGTCCGGAACGTGCTGAAGGTGATGGGAATGGCAAAAGGGGAATACCTTTGGATTCTCGGCGACGACGACCTGATCGTACCCGGGATCACCCCATACGTGACGAATCTTCTCGGGAGAAAAGAAGAGATGGCCTATCTCTTCGTCCCGAGAATGGGTGTCGATGTAAACCTGAATCCTCTTACAGGGAGGACTCAGCCAGAAAACCTGAAGCAGGATGTGTTCTTCGAAGACGGTCGGGATATGTTTATGGCCTTCAATGGAGAGATGTCCGATGTGATGGGATTTCTGAGTAGTACGATTCTCCGCCGGGATCTATGGGAGGATGCCTGCAACAGATACGATGGCCCGGTTGACAACTGGATTGTGCTGCAGGTCATGCTCCATATCCTGCCTGGAAGGCGATGCTGCATCCCCGGAAAGTTGGGAATTTTTACGAGAGTGGGAAATTCAATTGCCGGGAGAGATAGTCGTATCTGGCTGGATGAAATGATCAACGTGTATCTGGCTGCCATGAATCTCGGATACCCGCCCCTGTTCTGTGAGGAAAAAATCCGTGCCTTGTTTCGCGGGAACGCCATGAAATTCGTCGTCAATAAGGCCGAAGGACGAAGGGGAGGAAACCTGCTTTCCGTTGGCAGGGACTTAGGGGTCGAGAAACTCGTGGAACGGAGGTTCCCCTTCTATCACTTGAGCTTCCTCCCCAAGAGCTTGCTTCGCCCCGCATTGTGGGTTCGCTCGGCGAGGCGTGTCTTCCGGGTGCATTCTCGTACCGCCGCAAAAAACTCTTGATAGAGGCCTCGCACTCGATATCCAGGAAAAAAACCACCTGGTGGGGGCTGTTTTTTCAATATGCCTCAATCGCGGTCTCGTTACTTTCCGGGTTTATCGTCCTGCCGGTCAGCTTGCGATTCATACCTCTGGACCTATACGGAGCATGGCTGGCGAGCGGAAACATTCTCGTATGGCTTACCATCGTTGATCCCGGATTGGGAGCCATCGTGCAGCAGCGAGTTGGAGAAGCTTACGGGGGAAAGAACTTCGAGAGGCTAACGTCGCTGGCATGGAGCGGGATTGCGATAAATGGAATTCTGGTGTTGGTCATCGTATCGGCAGGTTTGGTTCTTGCGAACTATGTCCCCGGACTATTAAACCTATCGCCGGATCTTGACGCCTCCCTGGTAAAGACAGCATTCGTCTGGGCGGTTGTGGGGACCGGTCTTTCGTTTCTTGCCTTTTCAGTTGCGAACGTCAACATCGGCCTGCAGGCGACCGTGGGAATTGGATTTCCCCCCCTTGTCATCTTCATGGCATCGATCGCCTTGACGATCATTTTTCTCTACATGGGTTTTGGATTACTGGCGGCACCGGTTGCGAATGTCTTCCGCGGGGGAGGGTTGCTGGTCTGGAACTTGGGATACTTCGTATGGCGGTTCCGGAAGGAGGGGTTGTCGCTCAAGCCATCCTTACAGGAAGTCCCCGGACTCATAAAACTATCCTTGTACACTTTTGTCAGCAGCGGCGTGGGGACGCTGTCCAACAACATGGACAGCTTTCTGGTGTCCCGTGTTCTGGGCCCGATGCAGGTGCCCGTGCTGCGGGCGACGCGAACGACGATCGATAGTTTTCGCCCGTTGGTGGAAAGACCCTTTGTAGCGCTGATGCCTGCACTGTCCCACGTTTCCGGCTCGGGGGAATTCGAAAAGGCCCGAACAATTCTGTTGCGGCTTACGGTTCTCTCCATATGGGCGGTGGTGATGATCGGCGGCGGGTTCCTGATGCTGAACGATCGTCTTGTTCATCTTTGGGTTGGGTCGAATCTTTTTGCTGGGCAGCCCGTCAACGCGGTGCTGTGCCTGGGGCTGGCCGGGGGAGCGGTTACGAGTGGACTGCTGAATGTCTGCTTTTCTATGGGGGCCATTGAACGCGTCAGCCGGATCAAGACAGCCCAGGGAATCTTCCAGATTGCTCTGATGGGATTGCTTGGGTGGCGGTTCGGGATGATAGGCATCGTGGCCGCTCCTTTGATTGCGACCGCGTGCATTGGCGGCTGGATGATTCCCCGCCTATTCGGTAAATTAATGAATTTTGGTCGGGCCGAATACATCGGTCTGTTCCGGGAATCCTTTTATGCGATCGCCGCCGCAGGCGTCGCTTCCTTCTCCGTGGCGATTCTATCGCCGGCGAACTGGCTCAACCTTGCCCTGTGCGCCATCTTGTTCACATCGAGTTTTGTATTAACTCTTGCGGTACTTTCAAATGGGTTCCGAAGGGAGATTCGGGAAGGATGGCGTTTAGTAGTCGCGAGGGCGTCTCGCTACGGCCTTGCGCGAATGCCGACCTGATGCCAAGCAAAGACATCCTCGTCCGGCTGCATAGGACGTTTTGTAGCCTGCTGTTCGACCCACTGGATATATTGCGGAGGTGGCGAGGTCTCCCGTATTATTTTTTTAATCTCTGTCAGTGGAAGACCAGGAATAAGGACCGACGGTTCAGATTCTCGCTCGCGGATGCATGGTACACATCGTACGACAGATTTCTGCCGGCCGGTATGGCGAGCGGGCATTATTTTCACCAGGATTTGTGGGCTGCCAGGCATCTTCATGCGCGGGGGGTGAAGTGGCATATAGATGTCGGCTCCTCCCTGAATTTCGTCGCCCACGTTCTTCCTTTCTGCGAAGTAGAGCAGGTTGATCTAAGACCCTTGGAGTCGGATGTCTCCGGTGTTACCCATAAAAAGGGTTCGATTTTGAATCTGCCCTACGGTGAAGATTCAATCGACAGCCTCAGTTGCTTGCATGTAATTGAGCATATCGGCCTGGGGCGATATGGCGATCCTGTCGATCCCGATGGACATGTCAAAGCTGCCAGCGAGATGGTCAGGGTGCTGAAACCCGGCGGAATATTGCTTTTGGGCACACCCGTTGGGCGGGAGCGGCTCTGCTTCGATGCACATCGCATCTTCAACCCAGAGACCGTGGTGAGCATGTTTCGGGGCCTCAAATTGATTGAATTCTCTTTAATCGACGATAAGGGGAATGCGCCGACCCCCGATGCCGATTTCAAAAGATCCGAAGAATGCCGGTATGGATGCGGTTTGTTTGTGTTTACCAAATTTGTGTTTACCAAAGAGGAGCAACAATGAATTTTTTATTTGTTAATCCAAAATATACAACACGCGGGGAACCTTATGAGTTTAGTCTTGGAATGGCTTATGTTTCATCGTATTTAAAAAAGGGAGGATTCAACGTATTTTGTTTAAATACATGTCATTGCGACGATACGATAGAAGAGCAGTTATTCAGATACATCAATGATAAACATATCGATGTCGTCTGTACTGGTGGGATGTCTTTGTATTATGCCCATATTAACGCAATATTAGAGGCATCCAAGAGAGTAAAACCAGATATCATCACCGTGGTCGGCGGACCGATAGTTACATCGGATCCAAAACTTGTCTTGGAAAATATGGCGATAGATTATGGAATCATCGGTGAAGGCGAAGAAACAATGGCGGATCTCGCCGATGCACTTTGTAACAATAAAGATGTGAGGAATATAGATGGGATAGCGTATATCAGAAATGGAGAGTTATTCATCACGGATAGTAGAAGTCCCATATCTGATTTGGATGCACTGCCGATTCCTGATTATGAAGGATTTGGTTATGGTTATCTTGTAAATCTTTCTGCGCCAACAAGTCATCAGATTTATTACACAATATTAGATGAAGTCAGACCGGCAAAAATTATTTCATCAAGATCATGTCCTTTTAATTGTACTTTTTGTTACCACCCACTAGGGAAAAAATACAGACAAAGATCGCTTGATAATGTATTCGAAGAAATTGATTATTTGGTAAATAAATACGATATAAATTTATTGATTCTAATGGATGAACTATTTTCTATTGACAGGGAAAGGATGTATGAATTTGCTGGTCGTATAAAAAAATATAATATCAAATGGATTCCGCAGTTGAGGGTAAGCGATGTAGACGAAAATATTATTAATATTTTAAAAGATTCAGGCGCATATATGATTAGTTATGGGATTGAAAATTTGAGTATGAAAATATTAAATAGTATGAACAAAAAAATTACAAAATATCAAATAGAACATGCCCTTGAATTAACACGAAAAGGGAAAGTGGCTATACAAGGCAATATACTTTTTGGTGATCCTGAAGAAACTGAGGAAACCATAAATGAATCCATTAATTGGTGGTTGAATCATCCAGAATATGGATTAAATTTATGCATGATAGTGACATTGCCGGATGCACCCATATACCGATATGCGATAGAAAATGGATTAATTAAGAATAAACTGCAATACATGAAGGATGGTTTTCCGATTATCAACCTAACAAAGCTTACAGGGATAAAATTTAAGGAATTATGTGATAATGTGGCGAGATATCCGCAAAATGAAAAATACATCACTGTTGGGAAAATAATACATTCAGAGAAAGTGTATCAAGACAATAATAAAAAAAGCGCTTATTCCATAATAATTGAATGCCCGGAGTGCTTGACTCAATCGAAGTATAATAATATGAAGCAGGAATCATTTAATAAATATTTACTCATTATCTGTAGAGATTGCCACCGCCGCTTGTATGTCAGGACCAAGGATTGTTTCCCTCTCAATTATACTATCATTAATATAATAATTTATAATGCAATTCGAATGGCAAGAGTTATTGTATGTAATAATACTGCTATTAGATCAATTTATAATAAAATTGGATATAAGTGTAATTCCTTGCTTAGGTCGTATTTATTTCGATAATGGGGAATATAAAAATAATTGTACGTGTTAAAGGTGGATTGGGTAATCAGCTTTTTTGTTATGCTGCCGCGCGACGCCTTGCATTGGTTAATGACGCCGAATTGGTGATAGATGATGTCACTGGTTTTTTAAGAGATCGTCAGTACAGACGTAAGTATGCGCTGGACACGTTTTCCATCTCTGCCCAGAGAGCCACCCCCCGTGAACGGAAAGAACCATTCGAGCGATATCGGCGGGGCATTGCGAAATTCATTGCGAAACAACAGCCTTTCCATGAGCGAAATTTATAATAAAGAATGTCACTACTGTATGGGTAAAACTTGCATAATTACAACTGCTAATCAGGCTCTGCCATCATTTCCCGAATTTGCAGGATCGTGTGAAGACTCCCCGGAAGGTCGAGTTGCTTTTTCGCGATCGCAACGAGCAGGTAAACGATGACTGCGACCAACATCTGGATCTTGACGGCGTTAGCGGACGTTCCGTAGAACAACTTGATCCGAAGATGCTGCTTGATCAACTTGAAGAACAACTCCACCTGCCATCGCTGGCGATAGACGTCGGCCACCGGACAGGTGGGGATCAACCATGATGCGGATTGGCCGAACGGGATAATCTGGCGGCACGAAGGTCTCCCGGGAGCTGTAACAAAATATCCGATCGATCTGGACATCCGATCTGCGTATAAATACATCTTCCTGATATTGAATGGATTTTATGCTGCATTTTTTCATTGGAACCAGATTGATGTCACGTAGAAAAGGTGGAATTTTTCATCATACGGTTAATCGATGGATATTTTTATTTTTTGGTCTAATGATCAGCTTTCTCTTGCTGATGTTAGTTCCGGCAGAAAATTTTGTTCTTCGTTCGGTTTCCATAACTATCATTGCGGTTTTATCCATATGTTATTATCTTCATAATCGATACTCAAGGAAATTATCGATTCAGTCCGATTTATTGGTATCTATAAGCACGCTTGTGCAGTTCCTTATTCCAGTGTTTTATTTGTCTTATTATTATGAATTGAATCCAGATCTTGATATTCAAAGCTATCGGTATGGGTACGCTATAACATCTTTTGCCGTACTTCTAGGACAAATATCATTTTTCTGTGGATATGAAAGTGTAAAAAAATCGATTGTCTTTCCTCGCATAATAATAACAGAGTCTTCTGTAAGTAATTTTTTTATAGTGCTATTCCCTTTATTAATTCTGATATGGATTGGCCGATTTGTTCTGCTCTCGACGGGCACATATTACTTTATTAATCGAACCGATTATCAGTTCAGTAGCCCTTATTATTCTGTAGTTGCGCAACTCGACGGGTATGGGCTGATAATTGTTGGAGGTTTGTTTCTGATAGCATTTACAGAGAAAAACAGAAGAAATTTTTTTTTTAATTTTACAATTGCCTTCACAGTATTCTTACTTGAAATATTATGGTATGGTTTTGCTGGATTAAGAGAGCCGCTTGCAAAAACAATTATAGCTCCCATTTTTGCATATATATTCATTAAGAGGGAAATACCAAAGAAAACATTAGCCGTCATCGTCTTGGTAGGTTTGCCACTCTTTGCAATATTGGGTGAATACAGATATACTGCATCAACTTTCGGAGTATCAGAAATCAGCCCGCTAAAAACTATACCTGTTTTAATCGAAGCGAATAAGCGGCTTGATAGCCAGGATGTTATTGCGAACCTAGCTGACAGATTTTATGATGGGAAAAGTCTCGGGTACTTACTAACGCATTATCCGCATGATTATGATTATGAATTTGGAGCTACATACATCAACATCCCATTTATTCTTATTCCAAGGTTTATCTACACTGATAAACCGATATTTACAATGGGTTTAGGAAAATGGTACGATCTTATGGAATATAGTTCTATGCCAACAACCTTCTGGGGAGAATCCTTTATAAACTTCTCTTGGGTAGGCATTATCATAATTCCCTATATCGCCGGCTTGTTATTGAAAGGATATGATTTTCTTTTCATCAAGAGATCTTCAAAAACGTATTGGGCATATCTTTATGTATTTGGAGCCGTTAATGTAATGCGACTTCCAGTGGAACCAGCGGTAATTTGGATAAGCTTTTTTTTAAAAGTTATTGTTCTTGCGTTTATTTTTACATGGATACATTCTGCTTTTACAAAAGTTGTAATAAGTCGTTGAAGTCTTTTATAACATTTCGTACTAAATCATCTGGAATTAAATAATGGTAAACAGACTAAAGATATTAGTGCGATCTTATTATCAAGAAAGACACGCAGCGCGAGAATTGTCATATTACAAGAAGCGATTTGTAGACGCTGGGCTGTCAATGCCCAATAAAGATAATTTAGCAGAAGCAATTAAAACAAGACTCAGGCAAAGAAAAATATACCCAAGAGCTAAAAAACAAGGTGATTTAAACATTTTTATAACGTGTTCTATGAACAATTGGGAAGTGGTTCTTCCTAAGGCCTTGTCACTCTTTGGGAATGTGAATGTTTTTAGCTGGCAGTCAACAGAATTTTTTAAATGTCGTCAGCATTGGGCGAAATGGCAGAATGATTTAAATGAGCAAATGTTAAAAAAATTCGCCAAAATCCACACGGAGGCGCCGGTGGATATTTTAATTGGCTATTTATCTGATTTTAATACCAAGGTGGAAACATTAGCGACTATTGGTGGGAAAGGCGTGATTATGTTAAATATGAATTGGGACGATAAGCTATATTTTTCTGGTTCGCTGAGAGGCCAGCCAAGGAGTGTGGCAGGGATCGTTCCATTCTTCGATCTTAATTTAACTAACGCCCCGGAATCATGCATCAAATATTTTACTCAAGGAGCATTGGCTAAATTCTGGCCGGAAGCCGCTGATCCGGAGTTCCATCATCCTTATAATGAACCTTATGAATATGATATTAGTTTCATTGGACAATGTTATGGTAGCCGCCCATATTTTGTCAACAAATTGCGCAGCCATGGAATAAAAGTTAGCTGTTTCGGCAAGGGATGGAGAAATGGAACTTTAACCAATGAGGAAATGATTAAGATTTATTCAAGGAGTAGAATAAACTTAGGGTTTGCTGGAGTAGGGTATAGCGATAAGCTCATGTGTCTTAAGGGACGAGATTTTGAAATACCAATGAGTGGAGGACTATATCTTACTCAGGATAATCCCGAGTTAGCGTTGGTTTATGAAGTTGGCAAAGAAATTTTAACTTACAAAAATGAACAAGATTGTCTTGCCAAGATTAAATGGCTGATAGCACACCCCGAAGATGCAGAAAAGATTAGGCAAGCAGGTTATAAACGAGCATTAACAGAGCATACCTGGGAAAAACGATTTTCCGACATATTCAAATTATTAGGGATATTAAACGATTTCGCTGAGAGTGATAATGCTTAACAAATTATATTTGATCAATGAAGGTATTCATGAATAAGAAAGATAAATGGCTTATTGTATCATATTTTATGAACCTCGATGGGTGTGCGCAAGCGCATTGGATAGATGATCGTCTTCCTTTACTTGCGAAGGAAAACCGAGAGGTAATTCTGTTGAGCAGCTTTTGCGGTCATAAGTACCGTCATCTGATGCATGTGCGAGTTCTTTCTATATCCATGAAATCACTAAAAGAAGAAGTAGGATATATCCTTAAACGCACCAATTGGTCTAATTCATGGAAGATCGTTTCAGAAAAGATTATTTATATATTATTTTATCCTTTATGTTTCTTGGAGAATTTAATTATCAAAATAGGGGGTGAGAGCCAATGGGGCTGGATTCTGCCTGCCACGGTAACTACAGCGGTCATATGCCTCGCAAAACGACCTGATTTAATTTACTCTTCAGGTGGGCCAGTAAGTGCACATTTAGCTACAGGCTTGGTCGCAAGAATTACCGGTATCCCCTGGATTGCCGAATTACAAGATCCGCTGGTCGGAGAAGATATTAGTAAAAGTAAGTTTTCAAAAAAGGCCTTAGCTTATTGTGAAAAAGTTATTTTTACAACGGCCAAAAAGGTAATATTTTGTACTATTCAAGCGAAGGAAAGTGCAGAAGCAAGATATCCGTTAGGAAAGGGAGTAGTTATATATCCAGGAGCTAATATAGATATTATTCCAGAATATATAAATAAAAATAAAATGGATAAATTTTCTATCGGACATTTTGGTGCTTTATATCAAAGTAGAAATTTAAAGTATTTTTTGGCAGCATTACAGGAAGCATTTGTTGAGGAACCAGACATGTCCAGTCGCTTTGCGTTGGAACTCTATGGCGGAATCTTCGGTGAGGAGATAAGAGATCAAATAGATTGTTTCCCTTATAAGGTGATAAATTATCATGGAATGATTAAAAGAAAAGACTCACTAATTCAGGAATCGAAGTGTGCCGTTTTACTGCTAGTTCAAAACGCTGACCAGCGTTCCAGTGTGACAATTCCAAGCAAAGTATATGAATATCTATATTTAAGAAAACCAATTCTGGGATTAGTATTTAATAATCACGAACTGAAAACAATGATCGAGTCGCATGGACATATAGTAGCAGATGCAACCAATATAGCTCAGATCAAAATGGCTATTATTGATTATTACCATAAATGGGATAAAGGGCAATTAGATGACATTATACAATACGTGCCGTCCGATATCACAGTGGAAAAAGCTTGTGAGCAATTAATCAGAGTAGCTGAATCCTCCATTGCAGAAAACAGATGATAATATGAGAAATTATCAGAATAGACTCTATAGAAAGTATGCTTCGAGTATGCAGGATAACAGATCATTAAATTTTGACCAAGAGGAATCAATAAGATGGGGTAAATTTTATGATATATTTTTGCGTGGTTGGCTGCCATCTAATAAAAATGTTGCAATCCTAGATGTTGGTTGCGGTAGCGGCAAACTATTACATTTTTTCTTAGGGAAAGGTTTTAATAATTTGCATGGTGTAGATATAAGTCCTGAACAAACTGCTTTAGCACGTCAAGTTTGCAATAATGTTTCCGAGGACAATGTTCTTAATTTTCTAGGAACTACGAATAATTGCTATGATCTGATAACAGCAGTAGATATTATCGAGCATTTAAATAAGGAAGAGATCTTGCAATTTTTAGATGCTTGTTATGTGGCCCTAAGGCCGGGTGGAAGATTGATAGTGCAAACACCTAATTCTGATAGCCTGTGGGGTATGAGTGTCATGTATGGAGACTTTACACATGAGACGGCCTTTAGTCCGAATTCATTGAAAAAACTAATGTCGCTAGTGGGTTTCGGGGCGATTATTTATAGAGAAACTGGCCCGGTGGTCCATAGCCTATTTTCTCTATTTCGTTACCTTTTATGGAAAATTGTCCGAGCTGGTTTAATTATTTGGAACCTTGCGGAAACAGGAAACAAGGGGAGTGGAGTTTATACGAGGGTTTTCCTAATAACCGGAGAGAAGATTATTTAATATGCAAATAATTTATGTGGGACCTCTCTATTATGGAGGCACATGTTTGCAACGTATGAAAGCAATGGAAAAATTAGGTCACGAAATATTCCCTGTAGACACCGAACCAAAAGTTGTGCAAGAAAAAAAAAGCCAGTTTATTTACAGAGTAAGAAGGAAACTATTTGGGCCGCCAGACATAGTTGATGCAAATTATACTATTTGTAATTTAATAAAAAAATATCCGACTAATATTCTGTGGCTGGATAAGGCATTAACTATAAAACCAGAAACACTGAGGATTGCAAGGAAGATCAGTCCTAAAACTTTAATTGCGGGCTATGCGCCAGATGATATGGCAGCAAAGCACAATCAGTCTCGTGCCTTTTTGAAAGGGCTTCCTTATTATCATGTTTATTTTACAACGAAAAGTTACGGGGTGACGGAACTAGAATCTCTTGGTGTACAAAAGGCAGTGTTTGTAAGTAATGCTTATGATCCCGCGATACATCGGCCCGTAGAGGTTTCCATAAATGAAAAAACTGAATACGGTGGCCCAGTAGGGTTTATTGGTGATTATGAAAATGAACGTGCTCAATATATCTTTTATCTAGCACAGCATGGAATTCCAGTCCGTATATGGGGAACCAATTGGGGGAAAAAGTGCAAATTAACTCATCCAAATATTAGAATTGAAAATAAATCTCTTTGGGGAGATCAATATGCAAGAGCTATTTGCTCATTTGATATAAATTTAGGTTTTCTAAGAAAAATTAATCGTGATTTGCAGACACAGAGAAGTATTGAAATTCCTGCTTGTGGGGCTTTTATGCTTATGGAGCGGACTGATGAGCACCTTGAATTGTTCGAGGAAGGAAAAGAAGCGGCTTTTTTTAACTCTAAAGAGGAACTATTTGAAAAAGTTACTTATTATCTAGGACATGAAGAAGAACGGAAGAATATTGCTCAGGCTGGGAGGGATAGATGCCTAAGGAGCGGATATAGCAATAATGAAATATTAAATTCGATGCTACAATTTATCGAAAAATTAAGTGAACAATACTAAGAAAATATTATTGTTCAGGATAGGGCAACTGGGGGATTCCATAGTTGCACTTCCAGCCATGTGGGCGGTTCGGAAACATTTCCCTGACGCAGATATTACGTTATTAAGTGATCGTCACGCAGGGAAAGCTTACGTGACTGCAGAGGATTTATTCCAAAAGTCTGGCTTGATCAACAATTTTATTTTATACAAAGCTAATATAGAGGGAACTCGTGTCGCAAATTTGATAACGTTATTGCCCATATTATGGCGTTCTCGCTTTGATTTACTTGTATATCTATCTCCACGGATAAGAACTAAATCGCAAATCTGGCGTGATTTGTTATTTTTTCGAATCGCAGGAATAAAAAAGGTTATAGGACATCATGGCATAGAACCGTTACCGCCGATAAAGGGTGGGATTGCCCTGCCCTGCTTAGAACATGAAGCCGACCATCTTCTAACGAGATTAAGCAAAGGCGGCATCTCAGTTCCGAAAGCTGGTACTGGCTGCATGGATTTAAACATTTCTACTGAAGAGAAACGAAAAGCAAAAAAATTTATCAATGATCAAACTAACACCGACAATTTAGAATTCGTTGTTTGTTTCGGCCCAGGAAGCAATTGGCCATCAAAAATATGGCCAAAAGAGCGTTATGCTGAGGTAGGGCGGTATTTAATCGACCACTTCCGGGTATCCCCTTTGATTATAGGAGGTCCAGAAGATAAAGTTGTTGGAGATTGGCTTATTGAAAAATGGGGTAAAGGAGTGAATGCGGCTGGGTTGTTAACTATTAGGGATGCGGCAGCAGTATTAGCGGATAGTCACCTCTACATAGGTAATGATACAGGAACCATGCACCTTGCTGCTGCAGTGCGAACACCATGTGTAGCAATTATTGCTGCTCAAGACTACCCAGGTCGGTGGTATCCTTATGGGAATAAGAATATCGTCCTAAGAAAGACCGTGCCATGTGAAGGATGTATGATGCGTAAATGTCCTAATGGGAGTATAGATTGTCTCATGGAAATTTCAGTTGATGATGTTCTATCAGCTTGTAGATCTCTCTTGTTTGAGGATAAATATAAACTTCAAGGTAGAAATTTGTGAATAAATGCGTATTGCTATAATTAATTTAACAGGCGGAAGCTTGAGTGGAGGGTATCGGAAATACCTGCAAAATATCCTGCCATTAATGGCAAAAGATAAACGGATTAGTCGGTTAGAAGTATATATGCCTGCTGATCATGACGATATATTTGCAAGTAATGCTTACACATTGCATAATATTCCTGCGGACAATGTGTATAATAATAATGTCTGGTTAAGAAATGAATTGGCCATGCGCCAATTCGATGTGATCTTCATTCCATCAGCCATATGGATTAACTGTGGTAAGACTCCAATAGTCACTATGATACAAAATATGGAGCCGCTCATTGTGCCGTTTCAAGGGAACCCACTGAAGGAGTGCATAAAGAATATCGGTCGTTACATGGCTACTCTGTATGCGTGCAGGCGCGCCCATAGGGTGATCGCTATTTCGAAATTTGTGAGAACGTATTTAACGGCGAAATGGGGGATTGCATCAGATCACATCGGTCTTGTCTATCATGGCATTGATCTCACTACACAGAAAAGCGGGGATGATCATGGTGCTATCGCGTTACTGAAATCATTTCCATTTCTTTTTACCGCCGGCTCAATTCGTCCGGCTCGCGGTTTAGAAGATATTATTCGGGCAGTAGCGATCCTGAATACGGAACAACCAGTGCACTTGGCCATTGGTGGGAATGTGGATCCTGGAATGGAGCCCTATTTCAGTAAATTGAAGAAAATGGCTGAAAATTTAGGAATCGCAGGACGGATTCACTGGGCCGGGAAATTGCGTGATTCTGAAATGGCGTGGTGTTTTGCGCATTGCGAAACGTTCATTATGACCAGTCGTGTTGAATCTTTTGGTATGATTGCTGGTGAGGCAATGGCTCATGGCTGTGTGTGTATATCATCTGATAATCCATGCTTACCGGAAATTTTCGCATCTTCAGCCAAATACTATCAGCCGAAAGATTTTACTACACTTACAAAACATATCCAGTATGTCATATCTATGGGAGAAGCTGAAAGGGCAGCAATGTCGAGTGCCGCTAAAGATATTGCATCAAAATTCTCCTGGGAAATCTGTGCACAAAAGACCGTTAACGAACTTCAGAAAGCCTTACAATAATGCCTATCGTAGTTGTGAACAATTTAAATAATTATTTAGCTGCTTTACGCCATCAGTTCTTGGGCTCAGGTTTGACAACCTCTTGATCAAACATAAAGTATTAATCGTCATCGGCACGCGTCCGGAAGCCATCAAGCTTGCACCTGTAGTGCTGGAACTGAAGCGCCGACAGGATCTGTTTGATTTTCCAGTATGTGTTACTGCCCAACACCGTAAGATGCTTGACCAACCGCTGGCTCTTTTTGGCATTAAGCCGGATTATGATTTGGATATTATGTCGCCCGGGCAAACGCTTGCGCAAGTAACGGCGCGTGCGATGGAAGGGCTTGATAAAGTTGTTTCCCAGGAAAATCCTGATGTAATTTTGGTGCAGGGTGATACGACCACTGCATTTTGCGGTGCATTGACTGGGTATTATCATCAAATAAAGGTCGGCCATGTAGAGGCCGGATTGCGTACGGGAAACAAGTATGCACCCTTCCCCGAAGAGATCAATAGATGTTTGGTAGGGCGTATTGCCGATTTACACTTTGCACCAACCGAACAGGCCAGGAAGACATTACTGAATGAGGGCATTGCGGTCACAAACGTGTTCGTGACTGGCAACACGGTGATTGATGCTCTCCTATGGGTGCGGGAGCGTGTGAGAACCGCTCCACCTGAATTGCCAAAAGGGTTGATTGAATCAACGACAGGTCAACAGATCATCCTTGTTACGGGCCATCGGCGAGAGAATTTTGGAAGCGGATTTGCCAATATCTGCCACGCGATACGGGAGATTGCAGATAGTTTTGTGAATGTCGCATTTGTCTATCCTGTTCACCTTAATCCAAATGTTCGTGAGCCAGTCAATCGCATCTTGGGTGGGCATCCGCGCATTCATTTGCTTGAGCCATTGTCCTACGCGCCATTTATCTGGTTAATGGATCGCTCTACAATTGTGTTGACTGACTCGGGCGGGGTGCAGGAAGAGGCGCCATCTCTTGGGAAACCGGTCTTGGTGATGCGCGAGACAACCGAGAGGCCGGAAGGCATCGCCGCCGGCAACGCGCTTGTGGTTGGTGTGCAGAGGGAACGAATTGCGGATGGGCTCAGGCTGTTGCTTTGCGATCCCGAAAGACGTGGAATGATGGCAGCCGTGAATAATCCCTATGGTGATGGGCTGGCGGCGCGACGGATTGTTGATATTCTTAAAGCTCGTCGGGGAATTTTGGGCACAAGAGGTTCCAATTGAAACGAGGGGGTGGAAGAGGCATTAAGATCCTCGTCCTCGGCGGGGACGGAATGTTGGGACACAAGATGTACCAGACCTTGCTTGCACGCTACCCGGCTACTGCCTGCACGGTTTTCCGATCCCTCGATGTACCGTTCTATCGGAAGGTTGACCTCTTCCGCCAAGGGAGGGTCATTGGCGACGTGGATGCGATGGATCTGGCATCGCTCGGGGAGCACCTGCGGTGTCTGAAGCCCGCCTTCATCGTCAACTGCATCGGAATCGTCAAGCAACGGGAGGAAGCGACCGCCGCGATCCCAAGTATCACGATCAACTCCCTGCTCCCCCACAAGCTGGCCGAATTCGCCAGTGAGTGGGGCGGACGGGTGATCCACTTCAGCACGGACTGTGTCTTCAGCGGCAAGCATGGGAGCTATACCGAGGATTCACCATCGGATGCGGAAGACCTCTACGGCAAAAGCAAGTATCTCGGAGAGGTCAAAGCCGAGAACGCCCTGACCTTGCGGACCTCGATCATCGGCCGCGAGTTAGCCAACTTCCGATCCCTACTGGAGTGGTTCCTGGCGCAGCGGGGAAAGACAGTCTGCGGCTTCCGGCGGGTCATCTACTCCGGCGTGACCACCAACTTTCTCGCGCAGCGCGTCGGAGACCTTATAGCGGACCATCCCCAACTCTCCGGATTGTACCAGGTAACGAGCGCCCCGATCTCTAAATATGATCTCCTTTGCCTTCTGCGGGATGCGTTCAAACTCGACGTGGAGATCGTGCCCGATGAGAATCAGGTCTCGGATCGTAGCATGATCGGTGATAGGTTCTTGCAGGCCACCGGCTATCGGTCTCCCGATTGGCCGAGCCTCCTTGCCCAGATCGTCAATGATCCTACCCCTTACGAGAAGTGGAGATAAAGGATGGCGTCAAAGTTGTTCGACGGAAAGAGGGTTCTGATCACAGGCGGTACCGGGTCACTCGGTAAGGTACTGGTGAACCGACTCCTGAGCCGCGAGATGGGTGACCCCGCCAATGTGATCGTCTTTTCCAGGGATGAGGCCAAGCAGTACTTCATGCGGGTGGTATATGAACAGAAGACCGACGCGACCGATGAAGTGATCTACAGGAACTTCCAAAAGAAACTGCAGTTCTGGATCGGCGATGTGCGGGACATGAACAGCGTTGCGTCGGCCCTGCGGGACGTGGATATCGTCGTGAACGCTGCGGCGATGAAGCAGGTTCCGACCTGCGAATACTATCCCTACGAAGCGGTCCGGACGAACATCGAGGGGGCCGAAAATATCGTCTGCGCAATCCAGAAACATAACCTCAAGGTGCAAACGGTCGTCGGGGTGTCCACCGACAAGGCATGCAAGCCGGTCAATGCGATGGGGATGACCAAGGCAATCCAGGAGCGGATTTTCATCCAGGGGAACATGCGGTGCCCAAACACCCGTTTCGTCGGCGTCCGGTACGGCAACGTCTTGGCTTCTCGCGGGTCCGTGGTTCCTCTCTTCCACCAACAGATCCACAACGGTGGTCCGGTGACCATCACGACACCCGATATGACGCGGTTTCTATTAAGTCTTCACGATGCGGTAGACACGGTCTTCGCAGCCATTGCAGGGGGACAGCCCGGGGAGATCTACGTTCCGAGAGCGCCCGCGTCGAGGATCGTGGACGTCGCTGCGGCGCTCATCGGTGACCGGCCGATCCGGACGGTGGTAACAGGGATCCGGCCCGGCGAAAAGATTCACGAGATCATGGTCAGCGACGAGGAAGCCAATCGAACTGTGGAAAGGGGCAAGTGGTACGCCATCTTGCCGATGCTTCCGGAGGTGAGGGGCGAGCGTAACGGCACCGGATGCCTGACCAAGGAGTACAGTTCCAACGATACAGTGCTGTGCTTGGAAGGGACCAGGAAATTGCTCCAGGAGCGCAAATTGATGTTGGAAGATGTCGAAACGTTTGAGAAGGAATTGCTCCGATGAAGGTGATGACGATCCTTGGAACGCGGCCCGAGATTATCCGGTTGAGCCGAATCATCCCGTTGCTCGACCAGCATGCAAACCATGTCTTGGTGCACACTGGGCAGAATTACGACGACCGGTTAAACAGGATCTTCTTCGACGAGTTGGGTATCCGCGATCCGGACGAGAACATGGGCGTGAAAGCCGGGTCGTTTTCCTCGCAGATCGGGAGAATTCTCGAGAAAAGCGAAGAGCTTTTTCTCCGGCATCGACCCGAGAGATTGCTGATCTTGGGGGACACGAACAGCGGAATGTCCGCGATCACCGCAAGACGCCTCGGCATTCCCATGTACCACATGGAAGCTGGAAACCGGTGCTACGACGACAGGGTCCCCGAGGAAGTGAATCGGCGGGTGATCGACCACAGCAGCACCATCCTCATGCCGTATACGAACCGGAGCCGTGAGAATCTGTTGAAGGAGGGGATTCCGGGCGAGCGGATTTACGTGACGGGGAATCCGATCAAGGAAGTGATCGAACATTATGGCGAGCGGATCGCCGCCAGTCGAGCGCTGAATGCCCTTGGTGTTGATGAAGGGGAATATTTCCTGGCGACGATGCATCGGGCCGAAAATGTGGATGTCGAAGACCGGTTGAGAAGCTTTGTCGAGGCGCTTTCACTGCTTCATCAGGAGTACGGCTATCCGGTAATCTGCTCGTTTCATCCTCGCACACGGGCGAGAGTGGAGGCATTCGGAGTTGACGTGAATAGGGCTGGTCTACGTTTCGTGGAACCGTTTGGGTTTTTTGATTTCATCAAACTGGAAAAATCAGCCTTTTGCCTGTTGTCCGACAGCGGCACTGTGCAGGAGGAAGCCTGCATCTTCGGGGTCCCCAACGTCACGATACGGGACGTTACGGAGCGGCCGGAAACGGTGGAGTGCGGGAGCAACATCCTCTCCGGCGCCGATCCGCAAACTATTCTCCGCTTGGTGAAGATGGTGACCGGGCGAAAGGGAAGGTGGCAACCCCCGCAGGAGTATCTTGCGGGGGGAGTGGCGGATACGGTGTGCCGGATTCTCCTGAGTTACCGACTCCCCGACCGTGCCGAGCGGGAATGGAGGGACGGACTCCGCTCCTGATGCACGTCCTGATTGTCACGCAATACTTCTGGCCGGAAGATTTTCGCATTAATGGCTTGGCGGTTGGGTTGGTGGAAAAGGGCCACCGCGTTACCGTCTTGACCGGAATTCCCAACTATCCCGGCGGGAAGTTTTTTCCGGGATATGGAGTCCTATCGAGAAGGAGGGAGAATTATCGGGGAATCGAAATTCTCCGGGTTCCCCTGGTTCCGCGCGGGAAGGGGCAAGGTTATTCGCTATTTTTAAATTATTTGTCATTTGCTCTTTTTGCTTGCGCGGTGGGACCACTGCTTTGCAGGGAAAGTTACGAAGTCATCTTCGTTTATCAACTTTCTCCCGTTACAGTTGGGTTGCCTGCCCTTGTATTAAAAAAGGTCAAAGGGTCTCCGATTCTGTTCTGGGTGCAGGATCTTTGGCCGGAGAGTCTTTCCGCCACGGGAGCTGTTTCCTCCCAGTACGTGTTGAAGATTGTAGAACGATTGGTCCGGTTCATCTACCGGGGTTGTGATCAGATTCTTGTGCAGTCCAGAGGTTTTTTCCAACCTATCCAGCGGATGGGGGTGGATTTAAAACGTATTCATTATTTTCCCAACAGCGTGGAGCGGTTCTATCACCCGGTGAGTTTGGAGAACGACGCACCGGAACGGGCCGAGCTTCCGGGTGGATTTCGAGTAATGTTTGCCGGAAACATCGGGGCAGCACAGGATTTTGAGACGATCCTCTCCGCTGCTGAAGTTCTCCGTTCACACCCGGAAATCCAGTGGGTGATTATCGGGGATGGGCGACTTCGGGCCTGGGTCGGGGAACAGGTGCGAGAACGGGGGCTAACTGACACCGTCCATCTTCTTGGGAGGCACCCCCAGGAATCGATGCCACGATATTTTGCTCTCACCGATGTTCTGTTGGTCACCCTTCGGAAAGATCCGATTTTTGCTCTTACGATCCCCTCGAAAGTACAGTCCTACTTGGCTTGTGCGAAACCGATTGTTGCCGCGCTGGACGGAGAAGGGGCTCGTGTGGTCGCCGAATCGGGGGCAGGCCTTGCCACACCTGCGGGGGATGCGAATGCGCTTGCCGAGGCGATCCTGGAGATCCATAAACTTCCGAACCATGAGAGGTCCGCGATGGGTCTGCGCGGAAGACAATACTATGAAACTCATTTTGACCGGAATCGGCTCTTGGATAGCCTGGAAGCATGGATGATGGAGCTATCGAAGGGATCTTTATCAGAGGCCACTCGTTCGGGATCGTAGTAAGCGGATCCGATGGTTTGATCGGGGGGGCACGTGATATCCGAGTTGTTATCAGAAGGTAATAAGGTCATCGGGATCGACTAGGCGGGGAGAAGGACGGTGCGGTGGTACAAGCGTTCGGCCCGGTAACCTTTGGGGTCGCCGCCCTCTCTCTCGCGATTTCCGCTGCGGGGGTGTGGGGTTCCATCCGTATCGCGGAACGCGTCGGGGTGATGGACGTCCCCAACGAGCGCAGTTCCCATTCCCTTCCCACGCCGAGAATGGGCGGCGTGCCGATGGTCGCGGCGGCGGCGCTGGCGTTCGGTGGGTGGGTGCTCCTCGTGGCGGGAGGAGCGAGCGATCAAAGGGGACTTCCGTACACGTTCCTTTTCGCTCTTGCCATGTTCCTCCTTGGTTTCTACGACGACCTGCGAAATCTCTCCCCCCTGTTCCGGTTCCTGGTCCAGTTCGTTTCGGCTATGCTGCTATTGGTTTTCCTCGCGCCCCTTCTTCCGGATGTTTCCTTGTGGAAATGGGTGTTGCCCAAGTGGGCGTGGGTCGTACCGGGCGCGTTCTGGGTCGTCTGGATGCTCAACCTGTACAACTTCATGGACGGCATCGACGGGCTTGCGGGGGGGGAGGCGGCCGTGGCGTCTTCCTTCTTCTTCCTGGTCTTCGCCTGGTACGGCCAGTCCGGCTGGGCGGTCGCGAACCTGGTCGTGGCGGCGGCTTCGATGGGGTTCCTCGTGCACAACTGGCCCCCGGCGAGGATCTTCAT
>MGPK01000022.1 GCA_001795535.1 Deltaproteobacteria bacterium GWA2_54_12 | reverse complement strand
TTCTACTTTATGGATTGAGGAGCATATGAAACCTATTATCCGTTTCGGAATAGACTCCTTGCTTTATGTCGTGAGGGGCAGCGCCATATTCTACGGCTGGCTCATGTTCCTCGGCTTTTTCATGCTCCTCATGTGCTACGGGGCCTACGAACAGTTCACCCAGGGCATGATAGTGACGAACTACAACGACCAGGTCAGCTGGGGACTCTATGAAGCCCAGTTCGTCTTCCTTGTCGGAGTTGCCGCCGCGGCGGTGACCGTCGTCTTCCCCTCTTATGTTTATCACCACAAAAAGCTCAAGGAAGTAATGGTAATCGGCGAGATGCTGGCCATAGCGGCAGTCTCGATGGTCATCATCTTCATCATGTTCCACATGGGACGCCCTGACAGGCTCTGGCACATTCTACCCGGCATTGGCATATTCAACTGGCCCAACTCGATGCTCGCCTGGGATGTTCTTGTCTTGAACGGCTACCTTGCCCTCAATGTAATATGCGGCTTCTATTTCCTCTACAAGAGGTATATAGGCCAGGAGGTCAACAAGAGCTTCTACACGCCGCTGGTGTACATCTCCATCGTATGGGCCCTTTCCATACACACGGTGACGGCGTTCCTCATCAATACCATGCCTTCGAGGCCCATGTGGTTCCACTCGATGATGCCGATAAAGTTCATCACCACGGCGTTCTCGGCCGGCCCCTCGATGATCATTCTCTCCTTCCTTATCATAAGGAAGTACACAAAGCTCAAGATCGCCGACGAGGCAATAGAGACGCTCTCCCAGATAGTTACCTGGTGTTTGGGAATTGCCATATTCCTCGGCATCTCCGAAGTCGTCACAGAGCTGTACCCCTCGACAGAGCATTCGTTCTCGCTTCAGTACCTCATATTCGGCAAGCACGGCCTCTCGGGCCTGGTCATATGGTACTGGGCTTCGGTTGTCCTCCTGCTGGGCGCGTTCTTCATGCTCCTTACGCCGAAGCTCCGGCGTCACCACGGGTTCTGGCTCCCGCTGGCCTGCGCCATGACATTCGCTGGCATCTGGATAGACAAGGGCATGGGCCTCGTGGTCCCGGCTTTCATACCCTCGCCCATAGGCGAGTTCTCTGAATACACGCCCTCTGCCATCGAGATAATAAACACCCTCGGCGGCTGGGCATCGGGCCTGTTCATCTACACGCTTCTGGCAAAGGGCGCGATCGGCGTTCTCCTCGGAGAGGTAAAGTACGCTGAAAAGTGGAACCTCGCCAGCGACTGGCAGCCCATCGTGCATACCGAGGAGACATACAAATGAAGAGACTTGGCATAATAGCGGCGGCAGTCTCAATGGCGGCGGGGCTTCTTGCGGCCGGTACCCTGTACGCCGCGGACACCTACAAGGACTACATGAAAAAGGAGGCGCCAACCGACTGCTTCGAAAGCAGGGAAGGCTACTCCAATGTGGCGCCCGCCGAGATAAAGCCGGGAGTGCCCAATGTAAAGTGCTCGAACAAGACAAGCGGCGTGCTCTGGTGGGGAGACCCATTTGACGGTACCGAGCCGATGGGAGACATGCCGGTCGAGGCTGATTACAGCCACGAAGAGGCGGTCGTAAAGCCCAGGACCAGCCAACTCAAGTACTACGCTCCCTGCACCGTCTGCCACAACGGGTCAATGGTGCCTTACCCGAAGAACAAAGCGCCAAGGGCGCTCGCCATGCACCAGGACATCGTGCCTGACGCCCTCGACCTTCAGCACGGCCGGAAAGCCATATGGTGCCTTGACTGCCATAACGCGAAGAACAGGGACACCCTCATAGACCACAACGGCGGCGAGATAAGCTTCAACCAGCCCATGAGGCTCTGCGGAAAGTGCCACGGAGAAGTCTACAGCGACTGGAGGGACGGCATCCACGGCAAGAGAATAGGCTCGTGGAAGAAGGGCAGCAAGAAGAGGTGGTGGGTATGTACAGAGTGCCATAACCCGCACATGGTGCAGACAAAACGCTTCCAGCCCATAACCCCTGAGCCCAGGCCCCAATTCCCCAGGACCAGGACCAACGCCGACCATGAGAAGAACCACGGCGGAGGACATGCAGAAAGCACGCCAGGCACGAGCGGCGGACACTGAATAAAGTAAACAAAAAGCCGGACAGGGAAACCTGTCCGGCTTTTTTTATTTCATTTGTCATTCTGAGCGAAGCGTAAAATTGAACGGTCCAGCTTCGAAAGAGGCCGAGCCGTCTTGTTTCAAACAACAAAAGATTAACCTTTTAATGGTTTAAAATTTGGGTCTCTTTCGTACATATCTTTTGAATCACGAACAATTCGCAGAAATTTTGATTCTGAAGCACCTGATTTTAGAAAATTTATTTGCGCTTGCCTTAGCGAAACAGTATTTGCACCGCCTGCATAATCGGGGTCATCAAATTGGACAGCATCATCCTCCCAACAGCAAATTGGACAAATATCGTATGTGCCTGGAGGAGGCTCAGTAAGTGTTTTATATCCGCAACAAGGGCAGGTGTACTTCATGTAATCGTCCTTAAATTTTTTAATTTCCACTATTATACCATTATCCAATAAAGTCATGTAGGTTGGGTTAGCGAAGCGTAACCCAACAAATACAGTCCTAAACGGGTGAGCCCTTTCTAATCTTTTGCACATTGCCGCGCTTAAAATGTTTTGCCAAAAGACCATGTAACACGGCTGTCGCCGCTCTTTATAACAGGGCTCCACTCGCTTTCTGCCTCCCCCATCCGCGAATCTCGCCCCTGAGGTCGCTTAGCTCCCGCGCCTCGGCGAGATTCGCCCTCCCTCCCTTAGGCTCGCTCCGCCCTGTTACGGGGTATGTGTTAAATACAAAACAAAAAGGCAAAATTACCCCCTCCCCTTGCGGGAGAAGGTAAATTTTTCGTCTTGTCCTAAACCAAGAACGCTACGAACACTTCTACCTACTCATCTGAATGGTGAGCACAGTCTTGTAGGTTGAGTTGGCGCAGCGTAACAACAAAAGAGTCTGACAAATTACTCCCTCTTTTCTAAAGAGGGGCTGGGGGAGATTATCAATTACCCTAATAATCCCCCTCTGTCCCCCTTTAGGAAAGGGGGACAATACTGAGATTGCTTCGCTTCGCTCGCAATGACCTACCTTTTAAATCAACCACTTACCCTCCCCCGCGCCTCCCCTCCCCCCTTTTTCTGCTATACTTTTTTCAGCACTCAAAAAAAGGTGCGCACATGACAGAAACTGAAAAAGAGATTGTCACCCGGCGCAAATTCCTCACGGGGGCCGCCGCCTTGATCGGCGCGGTTGGGGCCGCGTTCGCGGCCTGGCCTTTTATCCGCGCCATGAGCCCCACAAAGGATATTCTTGCCGCGGGAGTCCAGGAGGTCGATATCTCAGGCCTTCAGCCAGGACAACTCAAAACGGTCATCTGGAGGAAGCAACCGGTCTTTATCCTCAAGAGGACTCCACAGATGATAGAAGAGGCAAGCTCGGTCAAAACATCCGAACTCGATGACCCGGCCGCCCCGGAAGAGCGGGTAAAAGAGCCAGAGCTTTTCGTATCCCTTGGCATCTGCACGCACCTGGGCTGCATACCAAAGTTCGTTGAAAAACTGCCTGAATCTGATGTTTCGGGCTTTTACTGCCCCTGCCACGGGGGCAAATACGACAACCTCGGAAGAAGGCTCGGCGGCCCTCCCCCGGAGAACCTTCACCTGGTCCCATATAAGCTTGCCGACCAGAGCAGGCTAATAATCGGCACAGCGGAGTTTGGCGGCTATGGCGAGAATGTGAGAAAGATACAGGACCTGCCACCTGTTGAAGTATAAACAACGACAATGAAAAACACATTTTCAGGCTGCTCAAAAAGCTCCAGATGCTAGGCGTCGAGGAACGAGGAATGAGGCGTACTCTCTTGTACGCCGCAATTACGAGCGACGCTGACAACAACGCAGATGGGGCTTTTTCAGCAGCCTTTTAAACCCAGGTGCCCGATGGCCCGCTACCTCGACTGGATAGACAAACGCCTCCCCGCCTCCGAGTTCGTGCAAAAGCACGTCACCGGGTATCCCACGCCCAAAAACCTTAATTACCTCTGGAACTTCGGCTCGCTCCTCGGGACATTTTTCGTCATCCAGGTCTTGACCGGCGTCTGGCTGGCGATGTACTACAAGCCAGATACCGCATTGGCCTTTGACAGCGTCCAGCACATAATGCGCGATGTCAACTACGGCTGGCTCATGAGGTATCTGCACGCGATCGGCGCAACCGGCATATTCTTCTCGATGTATATTCACATGGCCAGGGGGCTTTACTACGGCTCGTTCAAAAGCCCCAGAGAGCTCCTCTGGTGGATAGGCCTTCTCATTTTCCTCGCCTTCATGGCAGAGGCCTTCATGGGCTATCTGCTGCCCTGGGGGCAGATGTCCTTCTGGGGGGCTACGGTCATAACAAACCTGTTTTCAACCGTGCCGATCTTCGGCCCTGAACTCACGGTATGGGTAAGGGGAGATTTCGCCATAGGGGACGCAACCCTCACTAGGTTCTACTCTTTCCACACGACCATTTTCCCGTTTGCCATAATAGGCCTTCTCGTCATAATGCACCTTTCGGCCCTTCACCGTGTCGGCTCGAACAACCCGAACGGCATAGAGTACGACAAAAAAGGGCCCGCCATGGTCCCGTTTTCGCCTTACTTCATAACAAAAGACGCATGGTTCATAGCGCTTGCCCTTACCATCTTTTTTTACTTCGTATTTTTCTGGCCCGACGCTTTCATAGAGCCCGTCAACAACGAGCCTGCCAATCCCTTGAAAACGCCGCTCCATATAGTCCCTGAATGGTACTTCCTGCCCTTCTATGCCATTTTGCGCTCGATACCCGACAAGCTGGGCGGGGCCATAGCCATGGGAGGGTCGATTTTCATCCTGTTTCTGCTGCCGTATATAGACCGCTCGACGGTTAAAAGCACACGGTACAGGCCAGTTAAAAAAATCCTCATCTGGATCTTTTTCATAGACTTTATCGCGCTCGGGTATGTCGGCATGAACGCGCCTGACGCCGTCTCTTTCGTGGGCCTCAAGATGGCGAACCTGGGCGTTATCCTTACGATAATCTACTTTCTTTTCTTCGCGCTCCTTCCGGTGCTGCCCTATTTCGAAAAACCGAAGCTACCGCCTGACAAAGAGCTTCCAAAGGGAGACCAGCTTGCTTAAGATAATATTCCTTATACTGCTGGCGTTTGCCGCTCCTGCATTTGCGAAAGATGACGCAGAGATAAAGCTCACCCCGGAGTCAATCGAGCGGGGCAGGACCCTGTATACCCAGTACTGCGTTGCCTGTCACGGCCTCAAGTACTATAGGGGCGAGGACGCCAAAACCGGTCTCCCTCCGGCAATGGACCCTCAGATGGCAGAAGCGGCCTTTGGCGTGGCCCCGCCAGACTTGAGCCTCATGGCCAGCGCAAGAGGCCGGGGCATCGAGGGCGCAACCTACATATACCGCCTCCTTACCTCGTACTACACGGTCAACGGGCAGATAAGGAACAAGGCCTTTGCCGAAGAGACCAAAACAGACGGGGCCATCGCCATGCCGCCGCCAATCCCCATGGACGACCCGGCCCTCAAGGAGAAGGCACGGGATATCTCGGCTTTTCTTTTGAAAGTATCCGACCCTTCAGCCGATGAAAGGCGCGGGCTTGGGCCGTGGGTCATGGTCTATATGATACTCCTCACAGGTGTCCTTTACCTCCTGAACAGGTATACATGGAGGGAGGTAAAAAAGAAGCTCAAGGGCTGACCCCGCTCCCCTACCCCTCTGACCCCCTCCCGGAAAAATCAAGGAAGTGCGCCCACTTTCCTTGACAAATGCCGCCCGCGTGCCTATATTAACCATAATGACGGGGGCACCCCCTGTTTATTGAAGTCAACTACTTGAATTCCTTACATTAAAATATAGGGAAAGAAAAAGCCAGGAGGAAGGAAATGGGAAAGATAATCGGCATTGACCTCGGCACCACAAACTCGGTTGTAGCGGTTATGGAAGCCGGGGAGCCGAAAGTGATAGTCAACGAGGAGGGCAGCCGCATTACCCCCTCTGTCGTAGCCTTCACCAGGGACAGAGAGATACTCGTGGGACAGGTCGCCAAGAGGCAGGCTGTCACGAACCCCGAGAACACCGTATTTTCGATAAAGAGGTTCATGGGCCGCGTCTATGACGAGGTCAACGAAGAGATGAAGATGGTCCCTTACAAGGTACAGAGGGACGAGCAGGGCAGGGCCGTAGTCTGGTCAAGCAACATGGACAAGACCTTCACGCCCCCGGAAGTTTCGGCCATGATACTCCAGAAGCTCAAGAGGAGCGCCGAAGCCTACCTGGGCGAGCCGGTCACTGAAGCCGTCATCACGGTCCCCGCCTACTTCAACGACGCACAGAGGCAGGCCACAAAGGACGCCGGGAAAATAGCTGGCCTTGATGTCAAAAGGATAATAAACGAGCCCACGGCATCAAGCCTGGCCTACGGCCTCGACAAGAAAAAGGAAGAGAAGATAGCTGTTTATGACTTCGGCGGAGGCACCTTTGACATCTCCATACTCGAAGTCGGCGACGGCGTTTTCGAAGTCAAGTCCACCAACGGAGACACCCATCTGGGCGGAGACAACTTCGACCAGAAGATAATCGACTGGCTCATCTCCGAGTTCAAGAAGGACCAGGGCATA